>JALTNS010000173.1 GCA_027000565.1 Rhizobiaceae bacterium
GTACGGCGGAAATTGCCCACACGGCACCGCTGTTCTGGGGCGGCAAGATACCGGCAGCGCCGCTCTTTACCGCCGGGCCGTTTGGTTTGACGCCGATTGAACACATCACCTGGATCAATCATGGCGGCGGTCAGCAGCTTTGGGACAGGCTCTATCAACCCTTTGGGATCAAGCCGTTCATGGCTGGAAACACCGGCTTTCAAATGGGTGGCTGGTATAAAAACCAGCTTGAAAGCCTGGATGATCTCGCCGGGCTAAAAATCCGCATGCCGGGGCTGGGCGGAGATGTGTTTCGCCGCCTTGGCGCTTCTCCCGTCACCCTTGCGCCAGGCGAAATATTTCCGGCGCTTCAATCGGGGCTGATTGATGCGACGGAATTTCTCGGGCCGTCGAGCGATTTTGCCATGGGGTTTTATAAAGTCGCCAAGAACTACTATTCGCCGGGGTTTCACGAACCCAATGGCACCGGCGAGGCGCTGGTTTCAATCAGGGCGTTGGAGGCGTTGCCGGATGATCTTCGTGCCATTGTGGAGGCAGCCTGTGCCGCTGAAAACATCTATTCACTGGGAGAATCCGAATGGAACAATGCGGCGCGGCTGAAAATTCTGGTCGAGGAAAAAGATGTGATCATTCGCTCCTATCCTCAGGACATTCTCGATGCAGCAAAAGCCGCCACCGGCGATGTGTTAAAAACACTTGCCGCGCGCGATGAACTGACCGGTGAAACCGTTGCAAGCTTTTTGGCTGCGCGCGCTCATCTGGCCGACTGGTCAACAATTTCGGTCAATGCTTTTATGGCCGCGCGCGGGTAGAACAATCGGCTTAGTTATCCCCAACCGCGCCTGTCAAATTTCGCCCCCATGGTTTAGGCTTGTCCCATGAATGTGGAAATGCGCGAATTGCTGGAATTTTACACCGCATCCGGGGTGGATTGCGCAATGGAAGACGTGCCCCAGGACCGGTTTGCCGAAAGTGCAGCTGCTGCCAAAACCCGCAAATCGCCAGCGGTTGCCAAAACACCAGCGAGCAAAAACGCACCGCAGGCATCCGCCACCTCTCACGCCCAAGGCCCAACCACCCGTTCCGGGTTTGCTGAAGCACCGGCCCGTCCGGCGCAAATGGCGGCAAGAGTGCCAAATGAAGAAGTCATTGCCTCGGCCCGCGAACAGGCCGCCAACGCTGAAACGCTGGACGATCTTAAATCTGCGTTGCAGAAATTCGAAGGCTGCAATCTGAAAAATTACGCCAAGAATACGGTATTTGCCGATGGCAACCCCGAGGCCAAAGTGATGATTATTGGCGAAGCGCCGGGGCGGGATGAGGATATTCAGGGCCTGCCCTTTGTCGGGCGCTCCGGGCAGTTGCTCGACCGTATGTTTGCCTCAATCGGACTTGATCGCACCTCGTTTTATATCTCCAATGTTATCCCCTGGCGACCGCCGGGCAACCGCACCCCGACACCGGCTGAAACCGAGCTTTGCCGCCCGTTCATCGAGCGCCAGATTGAACTGGTCAATCCCGACCTTCTGGTATTTGTCGGCTCGTCCTCGGCCAAGACCCTGACTGGCAGCAGCGAGGGCATTATGCGCAGCCGTGGCCGCTGGACGACATACCAATGTAACAGCCGCGACATACCGGCGATGCCGATATTTCACCCGGCCTATTTATTACGCCAACCGGCTCAAAAACGGCTTGCATGGCAGGACCTTTTAACGATAAAGCGGAAATTGGCTGAACTTTCCTGACGGCGGTATTTATTGCAATTGCCCACCGGATGAGCCGCTGAATTTACCTGTTTCTCGTATGGTTTGAGATCGCCATGGTTCGACAACTCTTTCCGGTTATCGCCCTGCTTGTCAGTTGTGCCTTTCTGCTGGCCGGTGGCGGGTTGCATGGCATCCTTTTGCCGGTACGCGGACAGCTTGAGGGTTTCACCACCTTCCAAATCGGCTGGATTGGCACCGGCTGGGCAATCGGGTTTACACTTGGCTGCATTTTGGTGCCGCGGCTGGTGCGCCGGGTCGGTCACATTCGCACGTTTTCAACCCTCGCAGCACTGCTGTCCACGGTCATGCTGCTCAACGCACTGGCGATCAACGCTCCCACCTGGTTTTTCCTGCGTGCCATCGCCGGGCTTTGTTTTTCCGGCAGTTACATGATCATGGAAAGCTGGCTTAACGAGCGCATGACCAACGATAATCGCGGCGCGATTTTTTCCGTCTATATGCTGGTATCGCTCGCCGCCACCATGGGCGGGCAATATCTGCTGGTGGTTGCTGATCCAAAACTCGACACCCTGTTCATGATGGGTGCCATTTTATATGCGCTGGCCGTGGTGCCAACCGCAATTTCAAAGGCGCAATCGCCCGCACCTCTGACTCAGGTTGATCTCGATTTGATGATGCTGTTTCGCAACTCGCCGGTGGCGGCGGTGGGTTCGATCATCTCCGGTATTATCTCGTCAACCTGGGGCAACTTTGCCCCGGTATACGGCCAGCAATCGGGCATGTCGTCGGCTGGCATTGCAACCCTGATGGCGTTTGCAATGGTTGGCGCGGTAATGTTTCAATACCCGTTTGGCCGTTTGTCCGACAGAATTGACCGGCGTTATGTGATGGCGATTGCCGGCGCCATCGGCGCTGTATCCGGCATTGCGCTTTCAACCTATTCCGGCGATCAGATCGGCAGCAATGCGTTCATGGCCTGGATCGTGCTTTATGGCGGGGTGATCTATTCGATCTATTCACTCAATGTGGCCCACGCCAATGATGTCGGCGATCCCAACGACTTTGTCAAAATCGCCGGTGGCCTGCTCATTCTCTATGGCATCGGCACAATGATCGGTCCACTCGTTGCAGCCCAGATGATGTCTGTGTTTGGCATAGGCGCGCTGTTTTTAACCACCACCATCGCGCATTTAACCTATGCAGTTTATGCCTTTTATCGTTCCTTGCGCCGAGCACAGGTCGAGGAAGAAGAGCAGGTCAACTTCCAGCTTGGCCCGCTGGTGCGCAACCAGACGCCGGAAACCTATAATCTCGACCCGCGCTCCGATGCGGAAACCTATGCCGAGCAGGGTGAAGACGGGTGAGGGGGTGATCAACTGCCAACCAGATTATAGCAAACTATAACCTTGCATTGGAGTTTTATAGGAAATGGGCTAAAACTATAAAACTGGTCGACACTCTATAGAAAGCTATACTGTGAAATACGAAGATTTTGAAAATTCACCCGGCGGAATTCTTGTGCCGACAATCCATGGTGAGCGGGCATTCGTGCCAAATCCGCTTCCACCTGAATTTGACATGGGTGAAATAGCATTGGAATTGGCCAATGCAATGGCGGCAATTGGAGAATTGCGCGGGGCCTGTCGGCGGCTTCCAAATCCCTATATTTTGATACGTCCATTGCAACGACTTGAGGCGCAAACATCCTCGGCCATGGAGGGAACCTATACAACCGCGGATGAGCTGGTACTTACTGAGGCGGGATTTAGCAAGGAGCCAAAATCTGATGCAAGAGAGGTGGCCAATTACTCACGAGCTTTAGCATGGGCCGTACAGGAACTTGATAAATTACCATTGTCGAATCGGTTGATAAGGGGAGCACACGAGCGTTTGTTGACAGGTGTAGGACAGGGTCGCGGGCAAGACAAAAGGCCTGGACAATTTAAAAGTGACCAAAACATGATTGGCGGGTTCAGACTTGATACCGCCCGATTTATTCCTGCGCCACCAAAAGAAGCAGAAAATGCAATGTTCGAGTTGGAAAAGTATTTGAACCGCTCGCACAAAGAAGGGGCATCGCCGTTATTAGATATGGCCTTTGCGCACTATCAGTTTGAAACCATCCACCCATTTGCAGACGGGAATGGCCGCATAGGACGTATGCTGATCTCTCTCATGGCATTAACCGAAAAATTACTCGAAATGCCTGTTCTTTATATGAGCCCCGACCTTGAAAGCCGTAAGGATGAATATATTGATCTTATGTATCGGGTGTCGTCAAAAGGCGCATGGGAGGAGTGGATCAGGTTCTTTCTCAAAGTACTTGAATTGAGTTGTAATCGTGCTGTTTCAACGATTGATCGAGTGATTGAACTCCAGAAGGACTATCATGATCGCGCTACGGCGATAAGCCGGAGTAACAATATTCTGTCAGTAATTGACATGTTGTTTGAAAATCCTGCAATCAACGCCAAAATGATCGTTGAGAATATTGGAGTAACCGATGCCACTGCGCGCAATCTGCTGCAGCAATTGGAAGATGCAAATATTGTTGGTGAATTGGCACACTATTACCCCGCAATCTGGGTAGCACCGGAAATCGTAAGTGCTTCCAGTCCTAACCCGGATGAACCGGGGTAGATCTGCAACTACTCAAATTTAATTCGAAAAATTTCCAAATTGATGCAAACAGAAAAGTTTCAAGCCCTTACTAAAAATCAGGCCTCACAACTTCCCTTTACGTAAGGGTAATTCGTTGATTTTTGTGTTTGTTTGACGTATGGAAAAACAAATAGGTTCTCGACGGGAAAAAATCCTCTATCATCAGTTTTGAATTGCGAATTTCTCGATTGGAACATTTTTTTTCAAGATGCCACACCCCGGAGAAGCTGAATGCCAGAAGAAAAATCAAAAGAGACCGCTGAAACACCTGAGACAAATATTGAACCGCGCGAGCGGATGGAATTTGATGTGGTGATTGTCGGTGGTGGACCGGCCGGTCTGGCCGCCGCCATTCGTCTCAAGCAGATCAACCCCGATCTTGAAATTGTGCTTTTGGAAAAAGGTCCGGAAATCGGCGCGCATATATTGTCCGGTGCGGTGGTCGACCCCTCCGGTATTGATGCATTGTTGCCCGGTTGGCGCGAGGAAGAAGGCCATCCGTTCAAAACTCCGGTTAAAAAAGACCGTTTCATGGTGCTGGGTCCGGCGGGCAACATCACATTGCCTAACTTCATGATGCCACCATTGATGAACAATCATGGCAATTACATTGTTTCGCTGGGCAATGTTTGCCGCTGGCTTGGCGAAAAAGCGGAAGAAATGGAAATCCAGATTTTCCCGGGATTTGCCGCCGCCGAATTACTCTTCGATGGAAACGTTTCGGTGGTCGGCGTTGCCGCCGGCGACATGGGTCTTGGCCGTGATGGCAAACCGGGCCCGAATTTTGAACGCGGCGTCGAACTGACCGGCAAATATGTGCTGATCGGCGAGGGTGCGCGCGGTTCGCTGGCCAAACAGCTGATCGCCAAATTTGCGCTGGACAAGAACTGCGAGCCACCAAAATTTGGCATTGGGTTAAAGGAACTCTGGGAGGTTTTGCCCGAAAAACATCAACAGGGCCTTGTGCAGCATTCATTTGGCTGGCCGCTGGATATGAAAACCGGCGGTGGTTCGTTTCTCTATCATCTTGAAGACAATCAGGTGGCGGTCGGTTTTGTCGTGCATCTGAACTACAAAAACCCCTATCTTTCGCCATTCGAGGAATTTCAGCGATTTAAGACCCACGGCGCCATCGCGCCATTGTTTGAAGGTGCCAAACGCATATCCTATGGCGCCCGGGTGATCACCGAGGGCGGTTATCAAAGCGTGCCGAAACTGGCCTTTCCCGGTGGCGCGCTGATCGGCTGTGCTGCCGGGTTTGTTAATTTGCCGCGCATCAAGGGCTCGCACAATGCGGTGCTTTCGGGCATGCAAGCGGCAGAACACGCGGCCAAAGCCATCGCCGATGGCCGGGCGCAGGACGAATTGAGCGACTACGAAGAAGGCTGGCGGCAAAGCGCCATCGGCAAGGATTTGTACAAGGTGCGCAATTCCAAACCGCTGTGGTCGAAGCTCGGAACATTGTGGGGCATCATGCTCGGCGGCATGGACATGTGGGC
>JALTNS010000174.1 GCA_027000565.1 Rhizobiaceae bacterium
GCTCAGGCTCTGGCAAGGGATCAGGTTCTGGCAAGGGCAAGGGTTCCGGTTCCGGTAAAGGTTCGGGTTCTGGCAAAGGCTCAGGCTCTGGCAGGGGTTCAGGTTCCGGCAAGGGATCAGGTTCCGGTAAAGGCTCAGGTTCCGGCAGGGGTTCAGGTTCCGGCAAGGGATCGGGTTCCGGTAACGGGTCAGGCAATAGTTGGAGTTCCAATGATACCAGCGGAGACTGGTTCACCAGCAATGATGACTGGACCGACTACCAGGCCGCCAATGCAAGTTCGGATGATTATTATTATTCCGATGATGGCGATGACGCCTATGCATAGGGCAATATGAATTAAGGTATTCAAAAAGAAAGGCCCCGGAATAGCTCCGGGGCTTTTCATATTATCAGACCTTATTTCGCCAGACTGGCGAGATTAAACTTGGTACTGACAATTTGCATCGCATAGGCAGCGGAAGCGGTTTTCACTTCGTTTTCTGCCAGTTTGACCCGCGCATCGGTTAAATCCATTTGCGCCCGCAGCACATCAAATAATGGTCTTAGACCGGCATTATATTCCTTGTTGGTACCAACAGCTGCAACTTTCAGGTTACGCACCTTGTTTTTCAGTATTTTTGCAAGTTTGAGGCTTGAACGGTATTTGATCCAGCTCTTGCGGATTCTGCGCTCAACCTTTCGGCTGGTATCGCGGGCCTTGTAAAGAGAGGTAAATGCCTTTTCTCGACTTTGCTGGATCGAAGGGACTGTGGCGAAATCAACAAGCGGTACAGACAGCTTTATGCCGATTTTCCAGCTGTCCGCATTGCGCGATGTGTAGTCAAAATATTGATTGTTTTCATAATTTCCGGTCAGGGAAATTTGCGGACCAAATTCTCCCCGTACCGCCTTGGCCTGATATCTTGCAGCTTCCGCAGTATCATAAGCAGCCAAAATTGTTGCATTGCCTTCAAGACCCCGGCTCAACGCCGCCTGTAAGGATGCCGGTGCAATCTTTCCAGCTTGCGGCAGTCTCATTCTTAACGGCGCGCGCATATTTGTCTGACTTTCAAACACACTTTCGCTTTCCTGCCTCCGTGCTTTGGCACTGGCGAGCAATTCCTGCATTTCATTGAGTTCAGCCGAAGCAATTGCCAAGTCGGTCTTGCCTATAAATCCGGCACGAAACCTGGCCCGCAATCCAATATTTATGCGCCGCAGTGCGGCAACATTTTTGGCAATTGCGGATTCTCTTTTTCGATCAAGATAAACCTCCAGATAGGCAAGAATCCCTTCATAGGCAACCTGTTGTTCAGAAACCAGGTATTCGTAGTCAGCTGCAGAAGCCGCATATTTGGCACTTTTCAGACCGTAATAGTTTTTACCGCTGGAAAATATAGGAACACTGACTTCAATTCGCGAACTCAAACTGGAGCCATAGCTGGTAGAGCTTGGTGAACCGGACACCAGACCGGAATCGTTTAAACTGGCAGAGGCAACTATCGTTGGAAGCAAAGCCGCCCGTGCAATGCCGATTTCCAGTTGTGCCGCATTAGTGGAGTGTAATCCTGCTCGAAGCTCATCGCTGTCCCTTAACACTGCAATAATTGATGACCGCAATCCGGGGGCTGTATAATTTTCATTTGCCATACGGCTTTCGCGCAACAGTGATCCCGAAAGGCTGGGTCGCATTATCCCGTCGATGGAAGGGAACAAAAGTGATGCAAAGCTCGGACGCAGCCGAATTTCATCACGCGATGGCGCATAGGCGAGATATTCATCTTCGCCAATTGGCCCGCGGATTTTTGATTCAATGATTTTTTTCGGGCGAACTTCGTCGGCCCAGACGGAATTCGAAACAGCAGAATACAGCGCTGTGATGACAACAGCAACAGACAATGGCGCGCCTAAACGCAGGACTCGATACAAAACCATTTTATAAACTCATACTGGTACTCAGCCAATATGGTAAACAGGCAAGTATAATTTTGTGTAAAAATTTGCGGTGTATTATTCAGGCAAGCCGCACAGGCCTGATAAATCGGCAATGCGGCGACAGGTAATGTGCCGACTGTATGAAAACTCACCATTTATTAGCTATTTTTCTTTACCGGTTGCTTGTGAAAATTCCAGGCGGGTCGCCAGGCGGGTCGAATGTGGCCGAGGATTTAGAAACGGAATAAATTTGCAAGTGGGTATCTTCAAATGGCTGGCGATATTTTCGATTGCGACCAATATTTTGGTGGTGGTTCCGCCGCTGTTTATGCTGCAGGTTTATTCAAGGGTTCTTTCATCTGGAAGCCTTGAAACCCTGATCTATATGTCTTTAATCGCGATTATCGCAATGTGGCTGTTCGGTGTGGCAGAAACAGTCAGAATGAATTTGGCGCAGAAAGCCTCGGCAAAATATACTGTGCAGATTGCGGATAAACTGTTTGACGCTCTTTCCAGACAGGCAACAGTTGAAAAATCCACCCAGACATTGCGCGACTTCAGTGCGGTAAAAAATTATCTGGCGAGCCGAAGTTTCATCGGGCTGTTCGACCTGCCGTTTGTGCCATTGTTCATTTTACTGCTGTTCATTCTGCATCCAACAATTGGGCTTATCACCGTCCTTGGAACGGTGGGACTCGTCACAATTGCCTGGTACAACCGGGCGACCACAGACGATAAATCTCGACAGTCCAAAAAAATCGACAGCCAGGCATTTTCCTTTGCCCAGGCTGTGTTTTCGCGGTCAGAAGATATTCGCGCGATGGGAATTCTCACCTCGATCAAACAGCGCTGGGGTGAAAAAATGGCGGATGCCATTAATTCCGGTGATGATGCCAATACTCGCTCCGCAATGTTTTATGGTCTTAGCCGGGCATTGCGGAAGTCATTGCAGATTACGATTATGGCTTGGGGAGCCTATCTTGCCCTCAATGGTGACATATCGGGTGGTGCAATTTTTGCCGGTTCAATGATATCCGGCCGTGCCTTGCAACCTATTGAACAACTGATTGGTGGCTGGAGCCAGCTCTCGCAAGTGCAAAAATCTCATGCCCGTCTTGGTCAATTACTGGACGATGCAGCAGACTACACGGAGCCTGTGACCATGCCGCAGCCCAATGGCGAAATTCATGTTGAGAATTTAACTTACACCGTCAATAACGGCGAAAAGCCTGTTGCCATATTGAACAATGTTTCCTTCGACCTGCCCTCTGGCAAAATACTGGTAATTGTCGGTCCATCGGGCGCCGGCAAATCTACTCTGGTTCGAGCGCTGGTTGGCGCATTAACACCCACCGCAGGTCAAATTATGCTGGACGGGATTGAGCGTTCCAGTTGGTCTGATGAACAATGGGGTGAGATTGTCGGCTATGTCCCGCAGGAAAACACGCTGTTTCCCGGAACGCTGATTGAAAACATCGCCCGGTTGAATCCTTCGCCCGATGAGGCCCGGGTGATTGAGGCAGCCCAGACTGCCGGCATCCACAAAATGATCGCCAATCTCCCGCGTGGTTATCACACTGTTATAGGGCCCGGTCGCATGAACCTTTCCGGCGGGCAGAAGCAGCGGGTGGCATTTGCCCGTGCCTTGTATTCCAATCCGCAGGTGTTGGTGCTTGATGAACCCAATTCACATCTTGATCGCGATGCTGAAAAAATGCTGGTGAAATCCCTTGAGAATGCCCGCGATGAGCATAAAACCGTGATTGTTGTTACCCAGCGGCGATCAATTCTCAGATGCGCTGATTTTATCATGACAATGAATGACGGTAATCTGGAATCATTTGCTGAAAACAAAAAACGGCTGAAAGTGGACCCTCCGGCGTTAAATCCTGAAACCGTTTCAAAAAATAACAAATCTTCGTTGGCTGTGGATGAGTCTGAATCCGACCCGAATTCAGCTATTCCAGTTGTGCAATATGCTACAAGACAGCGTGCAAGCTGATGAGTTCGCCGCCGTCAAATACACCCTTAAAAAGCCAGTCATGGCAGGGTCGTGTAAATTCTGATGACAACCCGATTGTCAAAAAAGGGCTGATTATTGTTTTCGGGTTTTTGGGAGTTTTCTTGATCTGGGCATTGTTTATTCCGATTTCCTCTGCGGTTATTGCTACTGGGCAGCTGGTCTCTGTCGGAAAGAATAAACTTTTACAGCACCCGACAGGTGGCGTGGTGGAACAGATCAATGCGGTTGATGGGCAATACCTTGAAAAAGGCGATGTCATCGTGGTTCTTGATCCGTCATCGGCACAGGCGAAACTTACCCGCCTGAATGCCCGTCACAAGGTCCTGACTGCAAAAAAAGCCCGGTTGATGGCTGAAAAGTCCGGCAGTCAGACGCTGGACTTTTCATCACCGGTTTCATTGTTCCAATCAAAATTACGCGGCCCGATTGGCATGCCTGTTTCCTATGTACCCTCACCAGCCGGGGCAAACAGCATCGCCGACGAACAACAGTCGAAATTCGTCTTTGGACGTCAGCGCCGAAATGCGGAAATTGAGGCGGCCGATCTGAAGGTTGAAGGCCTTCGTGCCAAACGCACGGGGCTTGCGCTGGACCTTGTCAATCAAAAGAGACTGCAGCAATTAACCCAAATGGAAACCGAAAAGGTACGCCCGCTGGTGAAGCAGGGTTATACGGCCAAATCCAAATTGTGGGAATTGGAAAAGAAGCTGCTCGACCAGTCAATTACTATCAGCCAGACTGTTACCCGGCTGGATTCGCTTGATCAGCAGATTCTCGAAAGCGAAGCAGAAATTCGTAAAATGACCGCTGGTAACAAGGAAAAGATTTCAGAGGAGCTGACCAGCATAATCGGCGAACTGGGGGAGATCAGCGACCAGATTAACGCCTCGCAAATAGCTGTCAAACTGGCGAAAGTTCGTGCACCAATATCAGGAACGCTGACCAAAATGGCCATCCACACGGTCGGTGGCGTGGTGTCTGCCGGCACTACGTTAGGCGAAATTGTCCCCACCGGCACTGATTTGATTGCCGAGGTCAGGGTTGCACCAAAAGACATATTTTATGTTACCAAAGGGCAGTCGGCAAAAGTTGTTGTTACCGCTTTCAACCGTCGGCTCTATGATCCGATTGAGGCCACTGTCGACTATGTTTCAGCCGATTCAACCACCCTTCCAACCGGCGAAATATTCTTTACTGCACGGGTGAAACTTGGTGCAAATATCAACGGTAAAAACGGGATTAATCTGTTAAAGGCTGGCATGCAGACGAATGTATTTATCCAGTCGGCAAAACGCCCGTTCATGTCCTTCATGCTGCAACCCGTATTTGACAGTCTGCAAAGGGCCTTTCGCGAGCCGTAATGGATTTGCCGATCACACAGAAAGGCCGTCATATATCAATCGGAGCGGATCATTTGTCCCTCGTATGTTGTTTTTTTCAACGCAAAACCCGATGGCTACCGCTGGAAGCTGGCACAATTCCTTGACTTGCGGAATCGCAGCATCAAATCCCAGATCAAGCCAATGAGCATAGTGTCTGTCTCGCCCACGTTCCAGGGTGTTGCGTTCTAACAACTTGTTTTGGCGCGATTTATCCATCGGTAATATGGTCATTTCGTCGGCATTGATATCAATTGCCGGTTCGACAATGCCGATCACCGGGCCGCCTAATTGTGGTTTGGATCCTGCCAGATAACCGGCAAACTCGGTTGGCAACATGCCCAGTTTGTCATCAAGGTCGGCCAGCTGGTTTTCAGGCGTATTTTTGACGACGGTCCGGCTGAACCGGCGCTGCAACCCCAGGAGAGTCGATGGGTCTTTTACAAATCGATCAAGTGCCGGAAACTGCTGCGCTGTACCAAGACCAACAAACAG
>JALTNS010000175.1:0-4523 GCA_027000565.1 Rhizobiaceae bacterium
TATTTTCGGTGTGGCAATAAAAAAGGCGGTCATGGCATTTTCCTGATTGGTTGACTTGTTTAGTTTTGTTCATATATGTATAAAACACATGATGGATGTTATGTCCACACCTGTACAAAAATATTACCCAGTTGATTCAAGGAACCCCCATGGCCCGCCCTTCCGGTTTTGACCGCGCAAAAGCCGTTGAAACAGCGATGAATGAAATTTGGAAATACGGCTATGAAAAATGTTCGGTCAAATCTCTTTCTGAAATACTCGGCATTACCCGGTCGAGTTTTTATAATGCCTTTGGTACACGGGAAGCCCTGTTTGGCGAGGTTTTGCAGCTCTATTTAAGTCAATCGCCGGACATCGCCCTGGCAACGGCCATGCCCGAAATGCCCATCAAACAATTGTTCACTAAGACCTTTAAGTCCGCCTGCAAAGCCCGCGCAGATGACGTGGCTGGACGGGGTTGTCTGGCCATTAACAGCGTCGCTGAACTTTGCAATGTGGATGAAAAAATCGGGCCGGTGCTCGAGAAAGCCGTTCTTGGCAGTTTGGTACAAATGGAAAAATTGCTGCAACACGGAGTAGACCAGGGTGAAATTGACAGCCATATCGATGTTCACGCCACCGCACTGGCATTACAAAATCTGCTGATGGGTTTGAATGTCATGTGCAAAGTTGTTCGCAATGAAGACGAGCTTTGGCAAGCAACCAAAACCACCCTTGCCGGTTTAAATATGTATCAGGAATAATGGACTGTTCGAATGCGTAGCTTTGAAGAAATTTTTGAAATTGCCGCCAAAAGAAAAGGTGGCGCGGAAGCTCTAAACAATCTTCTTTCTCCACCGGTACCAATCGACGAGCTGGAAAAGATCGGCGATGATCGCTGGCTTTCCTGCATGACCAAATGTGTGTTTCAGGCCGGGTTCAACTGGAAGGTCGTCGAAAGTATGTGGCCAGGCTTTGAGGCCGCATTTGATGGTTTTGACCTTGGCCGTTGCGCCATGCTCAATGACGAAGATTTTGACCGGCTGGTTTCTGATCAGCGCATCGTTCGATACGGTGCAAAAATCCGTGCTGTACAGGAAAACGCTGTGTTCATGATTGATCTGGTGAACCAACATGGTGGTGCGGGTGCTGCTTTTGCACGCTGGCCATCAGATGATTTTTCCGGCTTGCTTGCAATGCTCAAAAAACGCGGTTCGCGCCTTGGTGGCAATACCGGTCAGTATTTTCTGAGGTTTATGGGAGTTGACGGTTATATTCTTTCCCGCGATGTGATCGAGCGGCTGATAGCCGAAGGGGTGATTGAAAAGCCCCCGACATCTCAAAAAGCGCTTGCTGCTGTTCAGGACGCATTCAATACCTGGCAACGGCAATCCGGACGGACACTAACAGAAATCAGCCGAATTCTTGCCATGAGTGTCGGATGATTTTTTTAGCCATTTGATGGGGCAGCAAGAAGCAACAATAACCGCCAAAATTCATTGTAGACCAAACAAAGGCGGCGCTTCAAATTGCTGAAGCGCCGCCCGGATTATCAAAAGCAAAGACAACTAAGATTGTTGTTGCTCAGATCTTGATGTGTGATTCACGCCAGATCAAAGCGATCGGCATTCATCACTTTGTTCCAGGCAGCCACAAAACCCTTCACAAATGTTTCTTGTGAACCTTCGCATGCATAAACTTCCGCCAGCGCGCGCAATTGAGAATTCGAACCAAATACAAGGTCAACACGGGTGCCCGTCCACTTGACCTCGCCACTGTTGCGATCGCGTCCTTCAAAGACACCTTCTGTTTGCGGATCTTCTTTCCACTCGGTCGCCATGTCGAGCAGATTGACAAAAAAATCATTGGTCAAATGCTCGGGCCGGTCTGTAAACACGCCGTGTTTGGATTGGCCATGGTTTGCTCCAAGTACTCGCATACCACCGAGTAGAATTGTCATCTCAGGTGCAGTCAGAGTCAAAAGTTGAGCCCGATCAATTAGCAATTCTTCAGCCGGTATTGTATATTTGGCCTTAAGATAGTTGCGGAACCCGTCTGCAAACGGCTCAAGCACATCAACGGATTCAACGTCTGTCTGTTCCTGTGAGGCGTCTGTACGACCCGGTGTGAACGGCACTTCAACATCCTGACCGGCATTTTTTGCAGCTTGTTCAACCGCCGCACAGCCTCCAAGAACAATAATGTCGGCAAGTGAAATCTTCTTGTTGCCGGTTTGACCACTATTGAAATCCTGTTGAATTCCCTCAAGTGTCGCGAGCACTGAGGCCAGTTCGTCAGGCTGGTTCACTTCCCAATCCTTTTGCGGTGCCAGGCGAATGCGTGCACCATTAGCACCACCGCGCATATCCGAACCGCGAAATGTTGCCGCTGATGCCCAGGCGGTCGAAACCAGTTGCGAGATCGACAACCCGGACGCAAGAATCTTGTCCTTGAGTTCACCAATGTCTGCGGTATCAACCAGATCATGATCAACCGCTGGCAAGGGGTCCTGCCAGATCAGTTCTTCTGCCGGAACTTCAGTACCAAGATAACGTGCGCGAGGACCCATATCACGATGGGTTAGTTTGAACCAAGCACGGGCAAATGCATCGGCGAACTGGTCAGGGTTTTCCAGAAAGCGCTTGGAAATCGGTCCGTAAATCGGATCCATACGAAGTGCAAGGTCTGTGGTAAACATGATGGTTGAATGGCGTTTCGACGCATCGTGCGCATCTGGAACCTCGTCGGCAGCTGCCGGATCGGTGGGAACCCACTGATAGGCTCCTGCCGGGCTTTTTTCCAGATTCCAGTCATAGCGGAAAAGTGTTTCAAAATAGCTGTTGTCCCACTGGGTTGGCGTTGGTGTCCATGCACCTTCAAGGCCACTGCTGATCGTATCAACACCTTTGCCACTGCGAAAACTGCTTTTCCAACCAAAACCCTGTTCTTCGATTCCGGCAGCCTCCGGCTCAGGGCCAACAAGCGCCGCATCCCCCGCACCGTGAGTTTTGCCGAAAGTGTGTCCACCGGCAATCAGTGCAACCGTTTCCTCATCGTTCATCGCCATACGGGCAAATGTTTCGCGAATGTCTTTACCGGCAGCAAGAACATTCGGTTCACCGTCCGGTCCTTCCGGGTTTACATAGATCAAACCCATCTGCACAGCAGCCAGCGGATTTTCCAGATCGCGGTCATTTTCGTGTCGCTTGTCACCTAGCCACTCGGATTCACCACCCCAATAGATGTCTTCTTCCGGCTCCCAAATATCGACTCGGCCACCGCCAAATCCGAACGTTTTGAAACCCATCGATTCAAGCGCACAATTACCCGCATAAATCATCAAATCAGCCCAGGAAATCTTATTGCCATATTTCTGCTTAACCGGCCAAAGCAGGCGACGAGCCTTGTCGAGATTGACATTGTCAGGCCAACTGTTGATCGGGGCAAAACGCTGATTGCCGGTTCCCGCCCCACCACGGCCATCGCCGGTTCGATAGGTGCCGGCACTGTGCCAGGCCATTCGAATAAAGAACGGGCCATAATGACCAAAATCTGCCGGCCACCAGTCCTTGGAATCGTTCATCACATCAAAAATGTCTTTTTTGAGCGCCTCAAGATCAAGTTTCTTGAATTCTTCTGCGTAGTTGAACGCTTCACCCATTGGATCAACCAAAGAGGAGTTTTGCGCCAAAATTTTCAGGTTCAGCTGATTGGGCCACCAGTCCCGGTTTGACGTACCGCCAAGAGACGTGTGTGCACCCATTACCGGGCATTTACTTGCGACTTTATCATTCATGATTTTCTCCGTTCGCGGCTGTATTGCAGGAAATTCGTTTGGGGCAGGAAACCATCCAGGATTATCTACACTTTTGATAATCTGGCCATTATTGACCCAATTACCAGTAAAATCATTGACTTAAATCACAGACATCATGGGTTGGTTTTCATTTCCACATGACGTCCTATATCAAAGCCAATCGATTAGTTTAAGTTGGATTTTCTGATTGCTGTGATAAGAAGAACTTATGAACAACTTAACCCTCAAACACCTTCGATATTTTGAAGCTTTGACAAGGCATGGCCATTTTGGCCGTGCTGCAGATGCTTGCGCCATATCTCAGCCTGCCCTTTCAATGCAGATCAAGGAGCTGGAAGAATTGCTGGGTACAAAGCTGTTTGAACGCAGCGCACGACAGGTTCGGCTGACCGATTTTGGTGAGGAGCTTGCCCTGCGTGTGCGCACCATCATGCAATTGGTTGATGAATTGGGCGATATGGCGCGCGCTTCCCACAACCGGTTGACCGGGAGGCTGCGGATTGGTGTGATCCCGACCATTGCACCATATATGCTGCCTTCCATTGTCGGCAACATCACCCAAAAACACAACGATCTGGATATTCATGTCCATGAAACACTGACTTCAAAACTTATAGTGGAACTGGCGGAAGGCTGGATTGATACCGCCATAGTTGCCCTGCCGATATCCGAGCCTTCACTGGTGGAAATAGCCCTGTTTGATGAGGATTTCGTTCTGGTTCGCCCG
>JALTNS010000175.1:4533-20176 GCA_027000565.1 Rhizobiaceae bacterium
GTTCCCAATCCCAAAATGCTCCGCGAGATGAAACTCCTATTGCTCGAAGACGGGCATTGTTTTCGTGATCAGGCGCTGTCTTTCTGCAATATGAATTCGGCAAAAGCCGGCGAACTGCTCAATGGCAGTTCTTTGACCACCCTGGTTCAAATGGTCAGCGCCGGCATAGGTGTTACCCTGATCCCGGAAATGGCTGTTGCAATAGAGACCCGCTCGGCGTCGGTGTCTGTCGCCAGGTTCAATCAGCCCCAACCGTCGCGAACAATCGGCATGGTCTGGCGCAAAACCAACCCACTCGCCAATCAGCTTATGCAAATTTCTGAAATTGTCCGACAATCGGCCGAAGAACTGCGCCGAACCCAAAGATTGGTCTAAAAATTAAACTCTGCGATTATCGGAACATGGTCAGATGGTTTAACCCACCCACGGGCGTCGCGAAGAACATTGATATTTACCAGATTTTCAACCAGATCAGGGGATGACCAGATATGGTCCAGCCTGCGCCCTTTATCGGCATTGCTCCAGTCCCTCGATCGGTAGCTCCACCAGGTAAACAGTTTTTCCTCCGGTGGAATATGGTGTCGAATGAGATCAGCCCATCCACCGGCCGCCATCACTGCATTGAGAGTTTCGGTTTCAACTGGCGTATGGCTCACCACTTTCAGCAATTGTTTGTGCGACCAGACATCAGTTTCAAGCGGTGCAATGTTCAGGTCTCCCAACAAAATTGAGGAGGCGCCGTCATTAACCGAATCAAGGTCTTTCATTTCTTCCAGAAAATCCAGTTTATGGGCAAATTTCGGATTTGTCTCCACATTGGCTTCATCGCCGCCAGCTGGCACATAAAAATTATGGATCTTTATTTTTTTATCACCTGCGGCGATCACACATTCCACATGCCTTGTGTCTCCCTTGGCGCAATAATCAGTCGAACTGACCGCAGCCAAGGGCAGTTTTGATACGGTGGCAACCCCGTGATAGCCCTTTTGTCCGTGGACCGCCTGATATTCGTATCCTAGTTCATTAAATGCAGCCGCAGGAAACTGGTCGTTCTGACACTTTATTTCCTGCAAGCATAATATGTCTGGCTGGTGTTCTTTTAGGAACTCCTTAACCATGTCAATTCGTAGGCGCACAGAGTTGATATTCCAGGTGGCAATTTTAACAGACATGGTAAACCGGTTCCTGATTTCAAAAGAACACAGATTGATTGTTCCGGGCAGCGCACACAAGAGCACAGGAAAAAGAAAGTCAAATCATCACAGAATTATTGAAATTCTGTCTGCGAACTGATCAGTTTTCAAATCTCGATTCTTTTTCGGCTTCGATCTTGAAATAATCGATTTTAAACAACCGGCTGGACAGTTTGATGTTTTTTTCCACATTGAAGATCATCACAGACGTGTCCTTGCCCTGATTGTCGGTAATCGTCCATTGGCGCAGTTCGAATGTTTTGGGGTCAAACATCAAGGTGATTTTTGAACTGCCAAACAATGATTTATTGCCAAGCACAACGGTTGTCAGATCCGCTTCAGTGACCACGCTTTTGATTGACCTGTCGCTCACATCAATTTTGTCCGCCAAAAGCAGTTTGAGAGGGGTTTTTGACAGTGGAACAAAATCCCAGGTCTTCAGTTTTTTATTGTTGATGGCAATTGTCTTGCCATCTGCAAACACACTGATTGCCGCCGGTTTGTCATAATCAAACCGAATTTTTCCTGGGCGCTGAATATAAAACTTGCCACCGGTCTGCTCACCGCGTGGCCCGAATTGAACAAATTCGCCCCTAAGACTGGGCACACTGGAAAAATAGTTGCTGATTGCTTCTACCGTTTTGGCGTCGTTGTCTTCAGCCGCCTCGGCCAGCGGTATAAAAACCCACAAAAAAGCCGCAGCTGCAATCCAGCCCAACAATTTTGAAGCTGTATATTTTTGACCGGTTTGGGCATGATCATTCATTGCAAGGACTTCCGTTGCTCAATGGTAGGATAAACTGGTTTGGCGTTGTTACAACCACATTCCTGATCCCCAAGTGTGGCGGATTATTGACATCTCTCACAATCCAAAACACTTCCTGAAAAGTTAAGTTTCAAAATGTCTCGTCTTCCGCCGGAACCAGAATTTCTCGCTTGCCCGCGTGATTGGCACTGCTGATCAGCCCTTCACTTTCCATACGTTCAATGAGGGAAGCCGCTCGATTATAACCAATCGAAAGCCTGCGTTGAATGTAAGAAGTAGAGGCTTTGCGGTCCCGCAAGACAATTGCCACAGCCTGATCATAAGGATCATCCGACGCGGTGCCGTTGCCGCCATAGGAGCCACCGGCACCATCGACCTCTTCTTCATCTTCTTCGGTAATGGCCTCGAGATATTGCGGGATCCCCTGTAACTTCAGGTGATTGACGACATCTTCAACCTCGCCATCATCGACAAATGGCCCGTGAACACGTGAAATACGACCGCCACCAGCCATATAGAGCATATCACCCATGCCAAGCAGCTGTTCGGCACCCATTTCGCCAAGGATTGTTCGCGAATCAATTTTGGAAGTGACCTGAAATGATATTCTCGTCGGGAAGTTGGCTTTAATCGTACCGGTAATTACATCAACCGACGGGCGCTGTGTTGCCATAATAACGTGAATACCGGCGGCACGCGCCATTTGTGCCAGCCGTTGAACCGTACCCTCAATGTCTTTACCCGCAACCATCATCAAATCGGCCATCTCGTCTATAACAACGATAATGAACGGCATTGGTTCGAGTTCCAGTTCCTCGGTTTCATAAACCGCTTCACCGGTTTCGCGATCAAATCCGGTCTGCACGGTACGGGTGATCACCTCACCTTTTTTGCGCGCCTGTTCAACACGGTTGTTAAAGCCCTCAACATTACGAACACCGACTTTGGACATCTTTTTGTAGCGGTCCTCCATCTCGCGAACCGTCCATTTGAGCGCCACAACCGCCTTTTTTGGATCGGTAACAACCGGTGTCAAAAGATGCGGAATACCGTCATAGACCGAAAGTTCCAGCATTTTGGGATCGATCATGATCAGTTTGCAGCGATCAGGCCCAAGTTTGTAGAGGATCGACAGGATCATCGTATTGATCGCCACAGACTTGCCAGAGCCGGTGGTGCCGGCCACCAGCAAATGGGGCATCTTGGCCAAATCGGCAATTACAGCTTCGCCGCCAATGGTTTTGCCGAGACAAAGAGCCAGCTTTGCCTTGCTGTTTTCAAAATCCCGGCTTGCCAGCAATTCGCGCAAAAATACTGTTTCACGAACCTGATTGGGCAGTTCAATACCGATCGCGTTGCGCCCGGGAATAACCGCCACTCTTGCAGCAATCGCGCTCATTGAACGGGCAATATCGTCAGCAAGACCGATGACCCGTGAAGATTTTATGCCAGGTGCCGGTTCGAGTTCATAAAGGGTTACAACCGGGCCGGGGTGAACCTTGATAATCTCGCCTTTGATGCCAAAATCTTCCAGCACCCCTTCAAGCAACCGGGCATTTTGCTCAAGCGCATCATCACTGAGTATCCGGTCGCGGGAAACCTTTTTGGCTTCCGCCAATAAATGTAAAGCTGGCAGTTCAAAAGTATCTGAATCCAGCAACGATGCCTGGGCCTCTCGGGTTATGCGTTTACCAGGTTTCGGTTTTGCAACTGAAGATACCACCCGGCCACTTGCGATACCGGTTGATGGAGAAGCTGGTGCCGGTTGTTCCTGCCAATCGTCGGCGTCCATATTTGCGCTATCATAATCTCCGACAAATTCAGGCTCCATTCGAGTGGTAGGGTCATAGGCCTCCAGTCCATCGTCCGGGGCGGCAACCAGCTTGCTCCAGAAAGATTTTGCCCGTTTTTTCATCGACGGCTTTTTCATCACCGGTTTTTCAATTTTGGGTCCGGTTCCTGAAATTTTGGCCAATATTGCCTTTGCGCTGAACCACCAATGTATGATCAACCCAATCGGCGCCATTACCGGACCGGTAATACGTCCAAACAAAGACACCGGTTCATCAATCTCGTCATATTCTGCACTATTCGAACCGGATATTTCTGCCGCACCAGACCGGCCAACAAGAGCAGCAGAATAAGACAGCATCCAAATTCCCGGTAATCCAAAACCAAGGGCCAGAATTCCCGACAACAGGCCGCTTGGATATTCACCGATGATCAATTTGGGTAATTTGAGCACCATATCACCGACCACCCCACCCAGGCCAATGGGCAACGGCCAGGTCACGGGAGCGGCAATGCTGCCAAATGCGGAAGCAAGCAGTACAACTGCCAATAGCCAGAATAGGCTGCGGCGACGCAGTTTTCCAATTCGGCGCGAGGTAAACATTAACCAGCCCCATATGGCCGCCGGAACCAGCGCCAGGACACCGGATATACCTAAAAACTGCATGGTGAGATCAGCAAAACTTGCGCCCCAGAAACCCAGTGCATTTTTGGGTTCACCACTTGTTGCATAGGTAAGGCTTGGATCATTAACCGACCATGTGGCAAGGCTAGCCGCTGCCACAAGTGTTCCAAGAAATAATGCCAGACCGGTGATTGCAATTATGTTGCGCTTTAATACGCCGGGTAAAGAGTGTTGTTCATAGCCCGAATCAAGCGACGTCATCATTCATTCCATACAATTGTACCGGGCCTGTTACCCGATCAGGTTTATAGGATGAATGAGAATAGCGGCTTGATGGTTAAGGCCCGATTAACCATGGATATTTGCGATCAATTCTGTGCGCAATTATATTTTATCGCGGGTACCAAATATTGCACTGCCAACCCGCACATGAGTGGCGCCAAACTTAATAGCCGTTTCATAATCAGCAGACATGCCCATGGAAAGACCATCAACGCTGGCTTGTTGGGCGAGCTTGGCAAGCAATGCAAAATGCGGGCCCGGATTTTCTTCAAAAGGCGGAATACACATCAATCCGCAAATATCGAGATTGTGGGTGTTCCGGCAACGTTGAACAAATTCGATCGCTTTATCTGGAGCAATTCCGGCTTTCTGCGGCTCCAGCCCGGTATTGACCTGGACAAAAAGTTGCAAAGGTTTTTGTTGTGCCTGTATTTCCCGGGCAATGGCAGATGCTATTTTCTCCCGGTCAATTGTATGAATAACATCAAACAACCCCACGGCTTCTTTTGCTTTATTGGACTGCAACGGGCCGATCAGATGCAATTCTGCGTCAGGGTATTCTTCTTTTAATTGCGGCCATTTTGACTGGGATTCCTGAACCCGGTTTTCACCAAAAACCCGATGTCCAGCCTCAAGCGCCGGTCGAATATCATCAATGCCAAAGGTTTTCGATACTGCAATGAGGGTGACGCAGTCCGGCTCTCTATTACTGTATTTTTCCGCTTTAAGGATCGATTGGTAAATATTTTGAAGGTTTTGCGTGACCATAGACATAAATTAGCCCTCGAATGACCTGTGCTCTGTGGACAAAAAGCGTATTTTCTGTTGAGTGTCTCAACCATCAATTGGCAACAAACACAAGAATTATCAAATGACAAGTGAACGATATAATCCGCGCGCCGCCGAGGCATTTTGGCAATCCAGATGGGATGAAGCCAAATTGTTTAATTTGGAGCCTTCAACCAGTTCCAGCCGCGAAAAATATTATGTGCTTGAGATGTTTCCCTATCCTTCAGGTCGCATACACATGGGCCATGTTCGCAACTACACCATGGGCGATGTAATTGCCCGCTATAAGCGGGCCAAGGGATTTGATGTGCTTCATCCGATGGGTTGGGATGCCTTCGGGCTGCCGGCTGAAAATGCCGCCAAGAAAAATAACATTCATCCCAAAGGATGGACCTATGACAATATCGCGGTAATGCGCGAGCAATTGCAATCGATGGGGTTTTCGCTTGACTGGAGCCGTGAATTTGCCACTTGTGACGTGGACTACTATCATCAGCAGCAAAAACTGTTTCTCGATTTTTATGACCATGATCTGATTTACCGCAAGAAATCGCGGGTTAACTGGGATCCGGTTGACCAAACTGTTCTGGCCAATGAACAGGTGATCGACGGCTGTGGCTGGCGATCGGGCGCGCCGGTTGAGCAGCGCGATTTAACCCAGTGGTTTTTCAAGATTAGCAACTACAGTGAAGAATTGTTGAGCGCCCTCGACGGGCTAGACCGCTGGCCTGAAAAAGTCCGCACCATGCAACGCAACTGGATTGGCCGTTCTGAAGGTTTAAAAATCAGGTTTGAGATCGAGGCAACCAGTGCCGACGCAATATTAACCTCAAGTACACTTGAGGTATTTACCACAAGGCCAGACACCTTGTTTGGCGCTAGTTTCATGGCCCTGTCGCCGGAACATCCATTGACCACCCAGTTGGCATCACACAGTCCGCAAATTGAGGAGTTCGTCAAGGAATGCCAACGGCAGGGGACCAGTCTGGCAGAAATTGAGACTGCCGAGAAAAAAGGATTTGACACAGGATTGCGGGTCAAACATCCCTTTGTGGAAGGCAAATCATTGCCGGTATATATCGCCAATTTTGTATTGATGGATTATGGTACCGGTGCAATTTTTGGTTGTCCGGCCCATGATCAGCGCGACATGGATTTTGCTCGCAAATACGGTTTGGAAGTGACTCCGGTTGTGTTGCCACCTGATCAACAGGAAGCATCATTTTATTTGCAGGACGAAGCCTATATAGGCGAAGGGTTGATCATCAATTCAGACTTTCTCAATGGTCTGTCGATTGAAGATGCAAAAAATATGGTTGCCATCCGGCTCGAAAAAAATCTTGTTAATGGCGTGGCTCAGGCCGAACGCCAGATCAATTATCGCCTGCGCGACTGGGGCCTTTCTCGCCAGCGGTTCTGGGGCTGTCCAATACCCTTTATCCATTGTGATGATTGCGGCACGATTCCCGTTCCCCAAAATGATCTGCCGGTGGTCCTGCCCGATGACATCGATCTCAATCAAAGCGGTAATCCATTGGAAATGCATCCAACCTGGGGCAAGGTCAAGTGCCCTAATTGTGGTATGAGCGCCCGACGCGAAACCGACACTATGGATACATTTGTTGACTCTTCATGGTACTTCGCCCGCTTTACCGATCCTAAATCTGAAACACCGACCAATCGCGCTGTGGTCGATCACTGGTTGCCGGTGGATCAATATATCGGTGGTATTGAACACGCCATTCTGCACCTGCTTTATTCCAGGTTTTTTACCAGGGCGATGAAGATTACAGGACATCTTGAACTTAAAGAACCGTTCCGCGGTTTGTTCACCCAAGGCATGGTGGTGCATGAAACCTATCGTGACAATGACGGCAACTGGATTGCCCCTGCCGAAATCCGCATCGACGAAACCGACGGCAAAAGAACCGCAACACTGCTCGACAGCAATCAGCCTGTCAGCATCGGTGCCATCGAAAAAATGTCCAAATCAAAACGCAACATTGTCGACCCTGACGATATAATTTCGACCTATGGAGCGGACACTGCACGCTGGTTTGTTTTATCCGATTCACCACCCGACCGGGATGTAATCTGGTCGGAGGCTGGCGTTGAAGGGGCGCACCGGTTTGTCCAGCGTATCTGGCGACTTGTTAATGGCACCGCAAATCTGGGGGTGTCCTCGTCCATGGCTAATCCATTACAATATACCAAAGAAACCGCGCCGGAAATTCTGGTGACAACCCATAAGGCGCTTGCCAATGTGGACAAAATGATCAGCGAGCTTCGGTTCAACAGTGCCATTGCCCAGATACATTCGCTGGTAAATGCCCAGGAACAGGCGCTTCGAAAATTATCCCAAACCAGCGGTGAATTTGAAAAAGCCACAATGTTGTTTTGTATTAAAACTACAATTCAAATGTTTGCCCCGATGATGCCACATCTGGCTGAGGAATGCTGGAAGATTTTTGATAATTCTAAAATGGTTGCAACCATGATTTGGCCAGAGGTGGATCAGGAGCTTATTGTTGAAACCAGTATGGTTTTGCCAGTGCAGATCAACGGCAAAAAACGCGGCGAGGTTAAAGTCGCTGCCGGTGCTGCAAAAGACGACGTGGAAAAGGCTGTGCTTGCGCTTGATTTTGTACAAGCTGCACTTTCTGGTAAAACACCCAGGAAACTGATTGTTGTACCGCAAAGGATTGTCAATGTTGTGGTTTAGTCAAATTGCCCAAAAAGCCAAATTGGCCACACTGATCGGTGTCGCAATGTTTGTGCTGTCCAGTTGTACCGTTCAACCACTGAACGCCACCAAGCCCGGCGCAGCACTTACCCCATCCCGGTTGTCGGGCGTTGAAGTCTTTGAAGTGTCCAACCGGGTTGGGCAGCAAGTCAGAAATAATTTAATTTTTAGCCTCAACGGCGGTGGCAGTCCCTCCGGGGCTACTCATTCTTTGAGCCTCGCGGTCACCGCAAACAAAGCGGCCATTTCTGTGCAGACCAGCACCAGGGCACCGACAGCTGCACAAATTACCGTATCAGCAAATTATACCCTGCGCGATAAGGCTACCGGCGATATAATCGCTAGCGGGCAACGCCATGCCATCGCATCATACGATCGCACCAATCAGAGTTTTGCCAATCAGCGCGCCGAACGTGACGCGGAAGACCGCGCCGCCAATGAAGTGGCCGAGCAACTGCGTCTGGTCATTGCCGCAACCCTGGCCAACCAATAACCCATGGCGCAGCGCAAAGCCCATGAGGTGGATCTGTTTTTGCGTAACCCCGATCCGCTGTTTCGAATCGTACTGATCTATGGTCCCAATACCGGTCTGGTTTCAGAGCGTGCTACAACGTTTGCAAAAAATTCCGGAGTTGATCTGAGCGATCCATTTTGTCTGATCAAGCTGGATGCGGATACCGCTGCATCAAACCCTCACCGCATTGCCGAAGATGCCCACACAATCGGTATGTTTGGCGGCGCAAGGCTTATCTGGATCAGTGGCTCCACCCTGAAAAACCTTGCCAAAGCGCTTGCCCCGGTTTTAGCCACCCCGCCTGAAGATGCCTGGATTATTGTCGAGGCAGGTGACCTTAAGAAAACCGCCCCCTTACGCAAAGCGGTCGAAAAATCCAGTGCAGGCATTGCCCTTCCCTGTTATGCGGATGATGACCGCTCAATCAACGCTTTGATTGATGATGAAGTTCAACGCGCTGGCCTGACAATTGAACCGGCAGCAAGGGAATTGCTGAAATCTTTGATCGGCGCAGACCGACGCGCTTCCCGCAACGAAGTAGAAAAGTTATGTCTCTACGCTAAAGGCAGTAGCGCAATTACCGAGGAACATGTAGAGGCGATTGTCGGAGATGCATCCGCCTTCGCAATCGACGAGGTTCTTGATGCTGCGGCTACCGGCGATCTGCCCGGGGTTCAAAATACGCTGGGACGTTTATTTGAAACCGGAACTCATGCAAGTGTAGTCGCGGGTGCTGCTCAGAGGCATTTTCAAGCTTTGCACAAGGCCCGTTCTGAAATGGAAATTTCACGACAGGCCGCACAATCTGTCATGATGAAAATGCGTCCACCACCAATGTTTAGGCGCAAGGCGATGGTGGCCAATGCCTTGAACATCTGGCACACATCCAGTCTCGAGAGTGTGCTCGATCGACTTGATAAAACCAGCCTTGAAACAAGAACCAATTCAGAGCTTGGCAACGCAATTATCGCAATGGCGCTGATGGCAATTTCAATTGATGCCAGACGCCAAAAGCTGCGCCACTGAACCACAACAATTGGTCTTTACTCTTCACCACCAAGCGGTTCAGTGGAATGTTTGGCAATCAGAGGCATTTGTGAAAACGTAAATAACATCGATATGGGCAGCATGCCCCAGACCTTGAACGACACCCAGAAATCAGTTGAAAAATTGCGCCAGACTATTTCGTTTAAGACGGCCAGACAAAGGAAGAAAACGCCCCAGCGAAACGTCAATTTCCGCCAACCTTCATCATCAAGCTTAAATACACTGTCAAATACATAGCCAAGAAGCGAACGGCCAAACGCCAGCCCACCCAGCAAAATTCCACCAAAGAGCAAGTTTACAATTGTCGGTTTGAGTTTAATAAACAACTCATCTTGCAGATACAGCGTCAGCCCGCCAAAGACCAAAACAACAATACCGGTGACCATGGGCATGATCGGCAATTTTCCGGTTAACAGCAATGAAACTGACAATGAAATCGTGATCGCCACCATAAACATGGCTGTCGCAATAAAGATTGGTCCGCCGAGATTATCCAGCGTTGGAAAAATTTCAACCAGTTGTTTGCCGCGAGAATTGGCAAAAAAGAAAATGACCAGAGGTCCTAGTTCCAGTGCCAGTTTTAAAAGGGGGTTTATTTCCTTCCGCTTGGGGTCATTGGGTTTGCGCTCAAGCAGGTCTGACATTGATTATCTTTCAGTAGAAGGGACGGTCGTTGCCCCTAGATAGGGTTTGTTATCCAGGTTGCAATCAGGATTCGAGACCGGCGATCGAACGGGCAAATTCACGAGCTTCAAACGGCTCCAGATCTTCTACCTGCTCTCCAACACCAATAAAATAAACCGGTATCTTGTGGGCTGCCGAGATAGCTACCAGAATTCCTCCACGGGCTGAACCATCCAGTTTAGTCATGATCAATCCGTTTACACCTGCAACCTTTTTAAATATCTCAACCTGATTGAGTGCATTTTGTCCAGTGGTCGCATCAAGGGTCAGCAATACGGTATGGGGCGCCGTCGGATCGTGCTTTTTCAACACCCTGATGATTTTTTCAAGTTCGGCCATCAGCTCTGTTTTGTTTTGCAGGCGTCCAGCGGTATCCATCATCATAACATCGAAGTTTTGATCCCGGGCGGATTGCCAGGCATCAAATGCAAGCCCGGACGAATCGCTTCCAAGGGATCGTGAGACTACCGGCGAGCCGGTTCGATCACCCCAGATTTTCAATTGCTCAATGGCGGCTGCGCGAAATGTATCTCCGGCCACCAGCATAGTGGAGTACCCGGCATCATATAATTTATGAGTCAATTTGCCAATTGTCGTCGTCTTGCCAGACCCATTGACGCCGACAACAAGTATCACATGCGGCTTGTGATCAAGATCAAGTTCAAGTGGCATGGCAACAGGCGCCAGGGTCTTTTCGATTTCCTCGGCCATGATACCACGAACTTCTTCATCACTGACATCCTTTCCCATGCGTTGTTTCGCCAGCGAATCGACAATATTCAATGCTGTATCTACCCCGAGGTCTGCCTGCAACAATATATCCTCAAGGTCTTCCAGCGCAGCATCGTCAAGTTTTTTTCGCGTAAATACCGCAGCAATGTTTTCGCTTAATTGCGATGATGTGCGCGACAGACCGCGTGAAAGCCGTTTTAACCAGCTTGTTTTTTCTACAGGTTTATCATCACCCGCAGCCACCGGTGATTGTTCCTGTTTTGCAACTATATGCCCGTCAGATTTTGAACCGGTTTCCTTTTCCTGATCTTCGGCTGATTGTTCCTGTTCAGGTGTTTCGGGGTTAAATTGAAAATCGTCTGTCTTGCTGTTTTCCGGTGCCAATGATTCACGTGTGACAATCTCAGGCTCATTCGGTCTATCATCAGATATATTCGACTTGTTTTCTGATTTGACGGGTGCGGGCCGAATCTCATTGGGTTCACCATCATCATCAATTACCGCAGATTTGCCTGTTGGTTTCGGATCAGAATCAATTGGCTTGCTATGTTTAATCTTCTCCGGCTGTTCATCTGCCTTTGCAATTCCAGGCTTTGAATCAGATTTTAGCGGTGCTGGTTGTGGTTCTTCTTTATTGATAACAGGATCGGCTAAAGGGGGCTCTGCCACTTCCAACTCTGCTTCTTCAACCGGTTCGTTTTGACCTTCCTCTTTCCGGCCGAAACTGAACATCCGTTTGAAAAATCCAGGTTTTTTCATAGAGATATTCCGCCCGATATCTGGTTTTTGTTGCTTTGGCATTCTGGCATTTGCAACGATTTTACACAATTGACAGCAATCAGATTTTGTCCGTCATGGTCGCCTATTTCAACGTCCAGTATCGTTCCGGGGTTTCCATGAACCTTTAACACTGGTGTAAATGTTTCGCTGCGCCCTATTCCTTCTCGCTCAATTAAGACACGGTGACAGGAACCGGTCTGTTGGTCCAGATATTGGGTATATCGTTCTTTTGCTGATGCTCGCAGACTGGCAGATCGCCGTTTGATTATTTGGCCGGCAACCTGCGGCATGCGCGCTGCCGGCGTTCCTTCTCTGGCTGAATACGGAAACGCATGTACATAAATAAGACCGCACTCATCAATGATGTTCAATGTATTTTCAAACATCTGTTCGGTTTCGGTTGGAAATCCTGCAATTAGATCAGCGCCAAAAACAATGTCCGGGCGCAGCGCTCGGACCTGGTGACAAAATTCGATAGTGTGTTCTCGAAGGTGTCGGCGCTTCATTCTTTTCAATATCAAATTGTCGCCGGACTGTATCGAAAGATGCAAATGGGGCATAAACCTTTTTTCACCTGAAATCACTTCCAGCAACGGTTCATCAACTTCGATAGAATCAATCGAAGACAATCGCAGTCTTGGCAATTGCGGTACTTTTACGAGAATGTTCTGGACCAGTTTGCCAAGTGTAGGCTTACCGGGCAGATCGCTGCCGTAGGAGGTTATATCAACACCGGTTAGTACTATTTCGTTGTGACCAGTATCCGCGAGATGTGCGATCTGATCGACTACACTGCCCATAGGTACCGAGCGGGAGTTTCCACGACCATAGGGTATAATGCAAAAAGTGCAGCGATGATCGCAGCCATTCTGGACCTGAACAAATGCACGCGCACGTCCACTCATTCCTGCAATCATATGGGGGGCGGTTTCACGAATGCTCATGATATCGTTCACTCGAACCCGTTCGTCATCGTTGACTCCGAAATCTGGTAGCGCCCGGTAACTGTGGGTGTGCAACTTGTCATCGTTGCCAATTATCAAATCCACCTCGTCCATCGCGGAGAAGCTTTCAGGTTCAGTTTGTGCTGCACACCCGCTGACAATAATGCGCGCTGCGGGATTGTCGCGCCGTGCCTTGCGAATAGCTTGTTTGGCTTGTCTTACTGCTTCTGAAGTCACAGCGCATGTATTGACAAGCACGGCTCCTCCAACAAGATCGGCCAGACCGGCATTGGAGGCCTGGTTTTTCATTACCTCTGTTTCATACGCATTCAGTCGGCATCCGAATGTCAACGCTTGAATACCTGTTGTTCGGTGGATAGAGCTACTCATTGGGTTTGTGATTCCGGTTCACGAGACCAAATTCCCGTTTGTGGATCGAGCATGCCGGAAAATTCATATTCTACCGGTCCTGTCATCAAAATTGAATTATCTGCCAACCACTCAATTTCAAGATCACCTCCTGGAACTGTAACTGTAACCTGGCGATCTGTGCGGTCGGTTCTCACCGCACAAACGGCGGTCGCGCACGCGGCAGAACCACATGCCAAAGTAAGTCCGGCCCCTCGCTCCCAGGTTCGTATGGTAACGGTTTTTCTTGAGCTTACATTTGCAATCGTAATATTTGCCCGCTCTGGAAAGATTGGATGATTTTCAAGCAGCGGCCCGAAGCGGTCCAGTTCATAGTTCCACACATCATCCTTAATCCAGAATATGGCGTGAGGATTACCAATATTGGCAACTGATGGCGTGTGCAGTACCGGCGTATCTATCGGGCCAATTTGTAATTCAATGGTTCTGGTATCAGCAAATTCTTCAGAAAGGGGTATTTGTTCCCAGTCGAATTTTGGCTGACCCATATTAACTGAAATTGAATTTTCGCTGCGGTAAGTAGCGGAGATATTTCCACCATCTGTTGCAAATATGAAATTGTTTTGATCCATGACCTGTTTTAACCAGGAAACTACGCAACGGGTACCATTTCCGCAGGCTTCTGCGTCTGTTCCATCTGAATTCAGAATGTGAATTCTCGCATCTGCATTTTTTGAAGCTGGCGAATAAATTGCCATAATCTGATCAAAACTGGTATTTGGATCATGGGCCAACGCTATAGCCGCCCGGGGCGTAATTTTATCGGCACGCCCTCGCATATCGGCAACAAGTATCTTATTACCAAGACCATTCATTTTTTGAAAATTTATATGCCCGGGCGTCATAACTGGTATGCCGATGGAATATTGAAACAGATAATCGCCTATATGGATTATTTGTCACATATTTTCCAGTGCAAGCGCAGATTCATATTTGTCTTCTCGATCGGGTTAAATTTTGATCTGCAAATTATGGTAAATGAAAGGTTGAAAAACCATCTCAACCATTATTGTTGCAGTCGTCGACAAATGTCGTCCAGCTGTTCAAGCGACTGATATTTGATTTTAACCTCACCGGAACCATCCGGCTTAAATGCCACGGCAACTTTTAGTCCAAGCAAATCACTGAGGCTTTTTTCCAGCGCCTTGGTATCCGCGTCACTTGCACTTTCAACTTTTTCAGCTGGCGCCTTTGTCGGCTTCGGCTGCATCAATGCCTCCACCTGCCGAACGGACAAGCCTTCATGAGCGATACGCTTGGCAAGCTCTTCCGGGTTGTCGGCCGTGACCAGCGCTCTTGCATGGCCCGCTGATATTGCACCCGTTGACACCATGGCACGAACGTTTTGAGGCAACTTCAACAGCCTTAGCGTATTGGCGACATGGCTGCGGCTTTTACCGATCACCTGAGCAAGATCATTTTGAGTGTATTGGTGATCATCAATCAGTTGCTGATAACCCATGGATTCTTCGATCGGGTTCAGATCCGCACGCTGAACATTTTCGACAATGGCAATTTCAAGCGCTTGCTTGTCCTCAACTTTGCGAATGATTACCGGAATATTGTGGAGTTCCGCCAACTGGGCGGCACGCCATCGGCGCTCACCGGCAATAATTTCATATTGAAATTCTCCAGATCCACTAGAGGGTCTGACCAGAATAGGCTGCACAACACCATGCTGGCGAATAGAGTTTGCAAGATCTCTTAACTCATCATCTGAAAAAGCCCGACGCGGATTGTTGGGGTTGGCCTGCACAAGTTCAATAGCCACCATATTGTCCGCCTGGGTCCGGTTGGTTTTGGATTGAACCGGTTGGTCCATCTCCCCAATCAATGCGGCCAGACCGCGTCCGAGTCGATTTCCTGGGCTCTCTCCAGCCATTTCGTTTTCTCCATTATGTAATATTTCAGCTCAACTTCTGAACCAGTGAATCGGAATTCGTTTCGATGGTGAATCGATCAGGCGGCTTTCAGTCGTTTTTCCCGTTGAATCACTTCCGAGGCCAATTGTAGATAAGCCTGGCTGCCAGAACAATGCATGTCATATAACAATGCAGGCTTGCCATAGGAAGGCGCCTCTGAAATTCTGACATTTCTAGGAATAACAGTCGTATATACCTTATCACCCATCACATCGCGCACATCATTGACGACCTGATTTGCAAGATTGTTGCGCTTGTCATACATGGTCAGCACTATTCCGTGTATCAAAAGCCCGGGATTTACCGCATTGCGCATTTGTTCAACGGTTTGCAGCAATTGGCTTAATCCCTCAAGGGCAAAAAATTCACATTGCAGGGGAACAAGAACCGATTGCGCTGCAG
>JALTNS010000176.1 GCA_027000565.1 Rhizobiaceae bacterium
CAGATTCAATATTCGGTCGTCGGCACGAAGCAGTACTTTCAATTCGGGATACTGTTTTGCAAGCTGAATAATCACGTCTCCCATCACGTGTTGTGAAATACCAAGACTTGCGGTTACTGTCAGTTGCCCTGCAATTTTGCCGGAGAGCGTTTCCAGTTCAGTTTGCAATTTATTTTGCTCGTCAAGAATGACGACAGCTCGTTTATATACAAGTTCTCCAGCCTCGGTCATCTGTACACCGCTTCTGCCGCGATCAAGCAATCGCGTGTCAAAATAGGCCTCCAGTGCCGAAATTTGCTGGCTTACAGCGGGTTGGCTTATTTTGCGTTGGCGAGCTGCCGCCGATAGTGAGCCAGACTGGACAGCACAGACGTAGCTTTCAAACGCACTTATTTTATCCATAAGGTACTCTTATGATAGATATTGTATTTGGTTGGATTTATTATAAGCATAACTTGTGTGCATATTCAATCTGGTTTAACTGAACACAGGTAGATACTAAAATGGAATTCACCAAACGAAATCTCTTGAAAAGCATGATTGCAGTACCAGCGCTTGCAGCTCCAGCATTGCTGGTATCTCAATCACGGAAGGTTGCAGCACAAACAGCAACGGCAAAAACCTATAATGACACCCCGGGTTTTCAACATTACCGGGTCGGGGATTTCAAGATTACAGCCCTGCTTGATGGCTACTTTGAAATGCCGACAAACTTTATTCAGGGGTATGATGAAAAAGCCGCGAGAGAATCTACCAGACAAAGCTATCGCCGTTTTACAACCGGATCGATATCAGTGCCCGTCAACGCCTATGTTATAAGCACCGGCAAGGAGATGATATTGCTCGGCGCTGGTACGCCAAAATTTATGGGGGCAACCCTTGGAAAGCTGCCTGAAAATATGGCAGCAGCAGGAATTGACCCCAATGCCATCACCAAAATCATGCCAACCCACACGCACCCGGATCACCTGGGCGCACTGGCCAAACAAGATGGAAGCAAGACTTTTAAAAATGCAACACTGGTTATTTCGGAAACTGAATGGAATTTCATTCATAACGACCAGGTGCGGAACGCGTCACCGAAAGACTTTCAAGGCATGATCGATTACGCACGATCAGCGCTGGCGCCATATAAAGGTGACCGGGAAATGTTCACCGGTGAAAAAGAGCTGTTTCCAGGCATTATGTCCTCTCCGCTTCCAGGTCACACGCCCGGCCATACCGGGTTTGAGCTCAATTCAAATGGTGAAAAATTGTTCTTCTGGGGCGATGTTACCCATTTCTCGACCTTGCAGTTTGCAAATCCGGATTGGAAAGTGATTTTTGATGCGGATGCTGAACTGGCAAGAAAGACCAGACGTGCAATATTTGAGCGCGCCAGTTCCGAGAGAATGGCGATTGCCGGCTCTCACGTTGATTTCCCCGGTATCGGGTATGTCGAGAGATCAGGCGAGGCATATCGGTATGTACCGGCACCCTGGATGCCAAGCTGAGTTATCTGGAACTGCTGCGTCTCAAAATTCACAAGTGCCTCATCATTTGATGGAATCACTCTCGTATAATTCGCTCACGGCCATTCATGCTGCGCACGGCCTCCGCGGGGGCGGCGGACAAGCGCCGGGCCGCCCTTGCGGCCTGACTGTTTCCGTATAAACGTGAAACAGTCTAATCACTTGTTTGTTTCGAACTTGCGAAACCCGCAGCAGCAACTGCGGGTTTCATGTATTTGTCAACTTAACAACGGCAGGCGGGCGGCTTGTGTTTCATCTTTTGGGCACTCCGGCCGGATTTGAACGCTTCCTGATAGTCGAATGTACTCAAGCGGGCTTGTAGCCGCAAAATAGCGTGGCGCGCCGCAAGCGAGCCAGTTTAACAGGGCCTGGACTTTTAACGTGTTGATCATCGTTGGTTGCCCTCCGGCTTATCCATTGACAATATTGCAGTGGTTTCCTTCAGAGAGCAAATAGCGTGTAAAATGAAAACGGCGCCCCTGCTTCCAGAGGCGCCGCATTATTCAATCTACAACCCAGACTACATCTGTTTGATACGGCCTTCGATTTTCGGTGCGATTTCACCTTTTTTGCGAATATAGGCCATCACATCGTTAGCCAGCAGTTTGGCTGAAAGACTGTCGAGCAGCACTTTTTGACCGCGCAACATCTTGTAACCGTCACCACCACCCGCGGCATAATCGTTGGTTGCCAGCTTGTATATCTTGGCCATGTCCAGCGGTTGACCGCCGACCATAACATTGCTGACCCTGGAACCGGCAGGTTTTGACGGATCGTAGGTGAACGACATGCCGGAAACCTGCGGGAAGCGACCGGCTGTATTTTCCACCTGGCTGACGCCGTTTTCAAGTATCGCAAGCACGGTTTTGCCGTCGACTTCGAGCAGGATATTTTTGTTGCCAAACGGCAGTTCGGTCAAAATATCGCGGCGGGTGAGCGTGGTACCGGCATCGTAGATTTTGTTGCCGCGAATACCACCACCATTAGCAAAGGCAATATCAGCGCCAACGGCTGCCCGCTGGGCATCGGCGATCAGATTGCCAATTGCGGTTTCACCGGTGCGCACCGAGGTTTTTTTGGAATCAAGTTCCGTGGTGGTCGTGCCGATTGCCACATCAAGCTCTTTGGAAAGAGTAGCCTGATAGACTTCCACCTTGGCCAGGGTTTCCGGGTCCGGAGTAAGGGTTGCACTGTCGACAATGCGGAAATTCGGCCACCATTTGACCCGGCGCTTGCCGCGCTTTTCCGTAACTGAAAAAGTCACATCCATGACAACGATCAAATCACCTTCGGCGCGCGATTCAGCCAATACAGACCTGCCATTATACATCAGCGCCAGATCGTGATCATGGCCCGAAATGACAAAATCAAATGCCTTGGACTGATAGAGCTTCATGTCGGTGTCGAGGCCCTCATGCAGCACGGCAACCACAATATCCGCGCCAGCATCACGAAGCGCCTTGGCGTTGGTCATGGCGGTTGGAATGGAGGGGGCAAACTTCAAATCCCCCGGGCTGGAAAGCACGTCTGAATCTTCCTTGGTCAATCCGACGAAACCGATTTTGATGCTTTTCATCGGGTCAGAGGCATCACCATAGGTTTTCATCATGGTGTCTTCGATGCCGGGGACTTTGGAACCATCGGCGCGCCGCAGGTTGGCGGAAAGAATTGTTGAATTCAGATCGCGCATGCGCTTGAGGAAAACTTCCTTGCCGAAATCGAACTCATGGTTGCCGGGGGCAACAATGTCCGGCGGTGCGACATTGGTAAGATCAACAATGTGCTCACCCTTGTCGAAACCGGATAGCAGTGAAGGTGACAGGAAATCGCCGCCATGGGCATAAACCACATTGCCGCCCTTAGCGCGCTCGGCCTTGACCAGCGCATTGACCCGGGCAAAACCGCCACGCTTGGATTTTTTGCTGGCCATTTCGTAGATGTCGCTGATCGCGATAAATGTCACATCAATTTCAGCGGCCAGCGCTGTGGCCAGGCTGGAAATGGACAAACTTGCTGTAAGCAGTAATGTCCCAATAAGTTTTTTCATTGGAATTCTCCTCTCCTTCGGTGTTTTTGTTTTTGGTTGTGGTCACAGTTTTGCAGGTATATGCGCATGCGTCACCTGATTTTTTGTATTTTTACCATGAATCACTGCACAAGCGCATGGTTTGCAGGAATAATGTCGCAATTGCACTCGATACCGATTAATCTATGGTCGTGCGGAACCAAGGTTGCAGAAGCAGAAAGAAGATATGAACAGGGATAAATCGCACCCGCCGGTAAAACACGGCAAGATCGGCGTATTGCTGGTTAATCTTGGCACCCCTGACGGTACCGACAAGAAGTCGATGCGGCGGTATCTGAAAGAATTTTTGTCGGACCGAAGGGTAATTGAAACCAACCCGCTTGTCTGGTGGCCGCTGCTGAATGGCGTTATTCTCAACACCCGCCCGAAAAAATCTGGCGCGCTATATGCCTCGATCTGGAATAATGAAAAAAACGAATCCCCATTACGCACATTCACCCGCGACCAGGGCGAAAAGCTTGCCATTGCACTTGGAGATTTGCCCGATGTCATCACCGACTGGGCGATGCGTTACGGCCAGCCGTCGATTGCCTCGCGCATTGATGCGCTGAAATCCCGGGGTTGCGAGCGCATTCTGGTGTTTCCGCTTTATCCGCAATATTCGGCGACCACCACCGCAACAGTTAACGACAAAACCTTTGAAGCATTGCAAGCCATGCGCTGGCAACCGGCCCTGCGCACGGTTCCGCCCTACTTTGACCACCCGCAATATATTGAAGCACTGGCGTCATCGATTAACCAGCATCTGGCAACGCTCGATTTTGAACCGGAAAAGGTCATCGCATCCTATCATGGTATTCCAAAATCCTATTTTACCAAGGGCGACCCCTATTATTGCCACTGCATGAAAACCACAAGGCTGCTGGGCGAGCATCTGGGCTGGCCGGAGGGCCGGTTGATGGCAACATTCCAGTCGCGATTCGGGCCAGAGGAGTGGCTGCAGCCCTATACGGACAAAACCGTTGAGAAACTGGCCCGGGACGGGATCAAGAACGTGGCGGTGTTCAATCCGGGCTTTGTTTCAGACTGTCTTGAAACACTGGAAGAGATTGCCGGTGAAGTGGCCGATGCCTTTCGGGCCCATGGTGGTGAAAAATTCAGTCATATTCCCTGCCTCAATGCATCAAAAGATGGTATGATGGTTATAGAAACTGTGGTGCGCAACGAATTGCAGGGATGGATTTGAGAAAAAATTCATTCCCTAGAGCGTTGAAAATGCATTTATAATGACTACATTAAGTATAATAGAATAATATGAGGGACAAATTATGCCGTTTGAAGGTTTGGATATTGTTGTAGTTGCGATAGTTGTATTGATTATTCTGGTATTATTTGCCGGAATTAAAACTGTTACACAGGGATTCAATTATACTGTGGAGCGGTTTGGCAGATATACACGAACGTTGAGCCCGGGTTTGAATATTATCATTCCGTTTCTGGACCGTGTCGGTGCAAAAATGAATATGATGGAACAGGTGCTTGATGTGCCGACCCAGGAAGTCATTACCCGTGACAATGCGACTGTGGCTGTTGACGGAGTGACCTTTTATCAGGTGCTGGATGCAGCCAAGGCGGCTTACGAGGTCTCGGGGCTGGAAAATGCTGTTTTGAACCTGACCATGACCAATATTCGTACGGTCATGGGTTCAATGGACCTGGATGAATTGTTGTCCAAACGCGATGAAATCAACGAACGCATATTGCGGGTGGTCGATGAAGCGGTTGCACCCTGGGGTTTGAAAATCACCCGGATTGAAATCAAGGATATCAATCCGCCTGCTGACCTCGTTGCCAGTATGGGCAGGCAAATGAAAGCGGAACGTGAAAAGCGGGCGCAGGTGCTGGAAGCCGAGGGTTTCAAGCAGAGTGAAATTCTTAAAGCTGAAGGCGAAAAACAGGCGGTAATTCTGGAAGCTGAAGCGCAAAAAGAGGCGACCTTTCGCGAGGCGGAAGCGCGTGAAAGGCAGGCCGAGGCAGAGGCACGCGCCACAACGGTTGTATCTGAAGCCATTGCCTCCGGTGATGGTCAGGCGATCAACTATTTTGTTGCACAAAAATACATTGAAGCGTTGGGGCAAATTGCGTCGGCCAACAACCAGAAAGTCATTATGATGCCGCTTGAAGCAAGCTCGGTTCTGGGTGCGCTTGGCGGTATTGGCGAAATTTCCAAGGAAATTTTT
>JALTNS010000177.1 GCA_027000565.1 Rhizobiaceae bacterium
ATCGCCCACATCAGAATGCTCATACGCAGGCTCGCAAGGTATTGTTATGTCGCATAAACTTTCGAGTCAGACTCTAACTCACCAGATTTCCATTGACCGTCAAATGCGGGAAGCTGCTTGAGCGCGCCAGCGCCAGATCACCGGTAACCGGTTTGGTCCATTCATGGCCGACAATCGCACCGTTTGCCGCACCACGAATTACATTATTGGAGATCAGTGCTTCACCGGCGCCCTTGACCACCGTTACGGCAATACCTTCTCCGGTGTTGCGAATAACATTGGCATTGACCAGCACGTCCCTGAGGTATGGCCCCCAGCCGAGATTGATGCCAAATAGCGGCGCATTTTCAATCACATTTCCGCTGACACTGGTATCAGCCTCGACCGAAATACCTATGCCAAAACCCGGCTGTTCCGCTTCATAGGGTCCAGTGGTTTTAAGGTTGCGGATCAAATTGTTGGAAACCACCGACATCCGCCCGCCTTGCAGGAAGTTTGCCACCGAAATGCCCATTGTTGCCTCATCGACAATATTATTGGAAATGATGGCGCCCTCAAATTCAAATTCGGAATAAAGAGCGGTTTCTCCAAGACGCGAGCAATTGTTGCTGATTATCTGGATATTGCTGCCACCGTTGGAGCGTACGGCGGAAAATGCGCAATCGCTGATGCGGTTGTCGCTGACCATCACAGAATGGGCGCGAAACACATTTATGCCATTGCCAAATTGCCCGGTACCACCGTTCACTGCCTTGATGCGTTCTATACGGTTGCCGGAAATAATTGAATTATCCTCGCCAGCGGTCCAGCGATGGATAAGAATGCCACCATTGGCGCAGTCGCCCACCACATTGTTGATAATCTGCAGGCCGGTTGCCTCGACGGAGAATATTCCGGCATCACCTCTGGCTCCGGTAATGCGCGAGCGTTCTATGCGCCCGCCCGAGCGTTCAAGCCTGATGCCCGAAACCCGTGATCCCTGAATGTCGCAATTGTCGATTTCCACATGGCGGCAATTGATGGCATGCACCAGACCGGCAGAACTGTCGTTGAACGGGTTGTTTGCCCCCTCAATAATCAACCCGGAAAGCGACAGATAATCTGTATTTTCTGCTGTCAAAAAATGCCCTGCACCACCGTAAACCAGCTTGGAAGCGCCCGGCACCCCGGTAATGCGGGTACGTTTGGGCAGCTTCAAATTTGAGGCGATATAAGTGCCCGGCGGCAAAAACAACGGCTTGTCTTCTTCACTGGCGCGCTCGAGAACCGATTGCAACACCTTGCTCTGGTCATCCCACGCACCGGGACGAAGGCCCATCTGGCTGGCATCAAGCGAACCGCGAAGTGACGCATTTTGAAACAGCGGAACGTTTTCAGCAGCGATTGCGGTTGATGTGGAGCCGGCGGTTATCGCAGCAATGCCGCCGCCAAGACCGGTCAGAAATTTTCTGCGATTTGGTGCCATTGCAAGTCGCTCCCGCGCAATACTGGTTAACAAGTTACCAATGACAGTCGCAATCACTGTGCCAATAATGTGTGCCGATTTGGGACCGGTTGCGTTCTTTCAATGCAAACCCGTTGCGGGATTGGCAGCGGCAATCTATAAGCAGCAGAATCTGTATTGACGAATTAACGAGGTAATCGATGGCCGTAGATTGGGGTTCAGCCAAAAAGGGCGTATTTGAAGAAGGCAAGATTTATCTTGGCACCAGTCGCAAGCCGGATGACAGTTTGCAAAAGCCCGAATATCTCAAACTCAAATATGCCAACCGGCACGGGCTGATCACCGGTGCAACCGGTACCGGTAAAACCGTAACGCTGCAGATATTGGCCGAAGGTTTTTCAAATGCCGGCGTGCCGGTGTTTTGCGCCGATGTGAAGGGCGATCTCGCCGGTCTAGCCGAAGTTGGCAATATGGAGGATTTTCTGGTCAAGCGGGCGGAAATCATAGGTCTTGAAGACTATGAGCCTCAGGAATTTCCAGCCGTGTTCTGGGATCTTTTTGGCAAACAGGGCCACCCGATCCGCACCACTATTTCCGACATGGGACCGCTGCTGTTGTCCCGGTTGATGGACCTTTCCGAGGCGCAGGAAGGTGTTTTGAACATCGCGTTCCGCATAGCCGACGAAGAAGGGCTGCTTCTGCTTGACATGAAAGATCTGCAATCTTTGCTTGCGAACATCGCCAACCGATCGGCTGAAATTTCCGGTCGTTACGGTAATGTCACTAAACAGTCGGTCGGGGCTATCCAGCGTTCATTGCTGGTGCTTGAAAATCAGGGCGGCGATAATTTCTTTGGCGAACCGGCGCTCGATATTAACGACATTATGCGCACCACCCGTGATGGCCGTGGCGCGATCAACATTCTTGCTGCCGACCAACTGATGATGTCTCCAAGGCTTTATGCGACATTTTTGCTTTGGCTGTTGTCGGAATTATTTGAGGAGCTGCCTGAGGTTGGCAATCAGGACAAACCAAAGCTGGTGTTCTTTTTCGATGAGGCGCATTTGCTGTTCAACGATGCACCGCGCATTCTTGTTGACCGGGTTGAGCAGGTGGTCAAGCTCATTCGTTCCAAGGGGGTCGGTGTTTATTTTGTCACTCAAAATCCGCTTGATGTGCCGGACGGAGTTCTGGCGCAACTGGGCAACCGTGTTCAGCACGCCCTTCGCGCCTATACGCCACGCGAGCAAAAAGCGGTTAAAACAGCCGCCGATACGTTCCGTCCAAATCCGGATTTTGACTGTTATGAGACCATCACCAAACTCGGTGTTGGTGAAGCGCTGGTATCGACCCTGATGAAAAAAGGCGTGCCTTCAATCGTTCAGCGCACGCTTATTCGTCCGCCGCAATCCCGTCTTGGGGTATTAACCGAGCGCGAGCGCGGAAAGATCATTGATATGAGCCCGGTTGCCGGTCAGTACGACGAGACCGACGACCGCGAATCAGCTTTTGAAATACTGAAAAAACGCGCCGAAGAACGGGCCAAGGCTGAAGAAATCGAGCGTAAGCGTGAGGATGAGGAAAAAATCCGCAAGGCTGGCAGTCGCAAGCGTGAGCGTGTTTCAAAACCGCGCCGATCCAACCGGCAAACAGTCGCAGAAGCAGCGATCAAGTCGATTACCCGCACTGTTGCCTCGTCTCTCGGGCGGGCGCTGGTGCGCGGCATTCTCGGCAGTATAAAACGTGGTTTTTGACACTATTATCGCGATCAAAAGTTGAGTTTCTGCAGGGGCATACATGACCAGCCAACCCTATAACGACCTGCTTGCCCATTTGAAAACAACGGCGGCTCTCTCACAGGCTGCGGGCGTTTTATCGTGGGATCAGGAAACCATGATGCCAAAAGATGGGGCAGCCGCACGTGCGGAACAGTCTGCCGCTTTGGCCTCTATTATCCATGGCCGAAATTGCGACCCGAAAATTGCCGGGTGGTGTGATGATATAGACGTTTCCGTGCTGGACGATGTGGCCAGAGCCAATCTGCGTGAAGCTAAACGCAGCCATCTTCGCGCCACCCGTATTCCGCAAAGACTTGCCAGCGAACTGGCCCGCGAGACCGCGCTCGGGCAGGGTGTATGGGCAAAAGCCCGGGCGAATGAAAATGTTTCCGAATTTTTGCCGGTTCTTGAAAATATTCTCAAGTTAAAACGCGAGGAAGCCAAATGCCTCAGTGATGATGGGGCAAGCCTTTATGATGCTTTGCTCGATGATTACGAGCCGGGGATGAAAACGGCTCCCTTAGCCGAGTTGCTCGCCCGTCTGCGCCCGCATTTAACCCGGTTGCGGGAAAAAATTGCGGCCGCTGATCTGAAAATCAAACCGGTTACGGGAATATTTGACGACAAGAGCCAGATGGAAATGGCCCGCCGACTGGCATCTGTTTTCAACTACAATTGGGATGCCGGGCGCGTTGACAAGGCGGTGCATCCGTTTTCTTCCGGTTATCGTGGTGATGCCCGTATTACCACAAGGGTTAATCCGGATAATGTGTTCGATTGCCTCTATTCAACGGTGCACGAGGTTGGCCATGCCAATTACGAACAGGGTCGCGATCCGGCAATGGATATGATGCCTGCCGGTGGTTATGCCTCCATGGGTATGCATGAAAGCCAAAGCCGGATGCTGGAAAATCAGATTGGCCGTAGCCGCGCCTTTATGGATTGGCTCTATCCGCAAATGCTTGATGTGTTTGGCGATTTTGGTCTTTCCTCACCCGATGAATTATTCGCCGCGGTCAATCGGGTTGAAGCGGGCTATATTCGCACTGAGGCCGATGAGGTTCATTACAATCTGCATGTTCTGATGCGTTTTGATCTCGAACGCGCATTGATTTCAGGCGATCTGCAACCGGTTGATTTGGAAGCGGCGTGGAATGAGCGCTTTGAAGCAGATTTTGGCGTTGGAGTTGATAAGCCGTCAAACGGTGTGTTGCAGGATGTTCACTGGTCGTGTGGATTGTTTGGTTACTTTCCGACCTATTCGCTTGGCAATATTTTTGCAGGTGAACTGTTTGTTACCATGGGCAAGGCGATCCCGGACATGAGCGAGCGGATTTCGCGCGGTGATCTGGGCGCATTGTCGAAATGGTTGAACGAGAATGTTCATCAATCCGGCCATGTTTATCCGGCTCAGGAACTGATGCTTAAAATCTGTAACAAAGTTCCCGATGAACTGGCATTGGCGAATTATCTCGAAGCCAAATTTGGCAGTTTATATGGCTTTTGATTGTCGAACAGGTTTGCGTCTATTCGACAATCCCTTCCAGATCATCAACCACAAAGCTGGGTGAAAAGTCGCGATATTCATCCGGTTGTTTGGTCCGGTTGATCCAGATTGTGCGAAAACCGAAATTAACCGCAGCTGCCACATCCCAGCGGTTCGACGATTGATAGGACATCTGTCGGGCCTCAAGTCCAAATTCTTCGCAGGTCATTTCATAAACCGCGCGATTGGCCTTGAAAGTCGAGATTCGATCAACCGAAATCACCGCATCGAGCAATTCGTCCAGTCCTGCCGATTTGACGGCCGCTTCCAGCATGTTTTCTGAACCATTGGAAAGGATCGCCAGTTTGGCACCCCGCTCTTTAAGTTTAGCCAGCACGTCCGGTACTTCCGGATAACAATCAAGCGTCCAGTAGGCATCAAGCAAAGCCTGTTTGGCTGACGGGTCGGCGGATGGCACCTTGTCGAAGGCAAAATCAAGCGCCTGTTTGGTCAATGACCAGAATTCCTCATAAGCGCCAATGGTGCCGCGTATCCAGGAATATTCGAGCTGTTTTATCCGCCATATCTCGGAAAGCTGTGCTGCATCGGCACCCACCGCGTCAGCATTTTTTCGCACCGCTGCATGAACATCAAACAAAGTGCCATAGGCATCAAAAACATAGGCATTATAGGCCATAATCATCTCCCTGAATTGTTTTGATTGGATGCGAGAATTACCATTGCGTCAAGCGCAATTTGGGTATTACATCACTCCAGATTGATAAATTCGGAGTGATGAAAAATGGTAGAATGGTCGCAAACATGGACATATCTTGATGGCCAGTGGCACGAGGGCAATCCGCCGATCATGGGGCCGCGCGATCACGGTGCCTGGCTTGGCTCAACGGTGTTTGACGGCGCGCGATCGTTCGAAGGGGTAACTCCTGATCTTGATTTGCACTGTGAGAGGGTTAATCGTTCCTGCATTGCCATGGGAATGGAACCAACCATGGAATCTGATGAAATTTTCAGCCTCGCCCGTGAGGGTGTGAAAAAATTCTCAAAAGAAACAGCGCTCTATATCCGGCCGATGTATTGGGCGACGGACGGGTTGGCAAATGCCGTTGCTCCCGACCCGACTTCGACCCGTTTTTGCCTTTGCCTTTACGACACGCCTATGCCGGATGTACCAACAGGATTTTCGGTGATGACATCGCAATTTCGTCGCCCGACACTCGAATGCATGCCGGTTGATGCCAAAGCAGGCTGCCTTTACCCCAATAATGCAAGGGCGCTGACAGCCGCGCGTGCCGCCGGTTTCGACAATGCGCTTTTGCTTGATATGCTGGGCAATGTGGCGGAACTGGCCACCGCCAATATCTTCATGGTGCGCGATGGTGTTGTGTTCACACCCGCACCCAATGGCACATTTCTTTCCGGCATTACCCGCAGCCGAACCATGAAGCTTTTACGCGATTCTGGCATGGAAGTGATTGAAACCACGCTTTCGTTGAAGGATTTCGAAGGAGCTGACGAGATATTCTCGACCGGCAATTATTCAAAAGTCGTTGCAATCAACAAGATCAATGATCGCGAATTACAGCCGGGCCCGGTGGCCAGCAAGGCGCGTGAACTTTATTGGGACTGGGCCCATTCCTGAACTGAATTTCCTGGTGATTTGCGAATAGTTCTCAATAATTGATTGCTGAATTGCCATTGGCAAACTATTATCGCATCAGCACCCATTTTCCGGCGGCAGAAAACTGTCGCCGAAACTGTTCTATCAAGGAGAAAATTGATGGCATTTGAACTACCGGACCTTCCCTATGCTTATGATGCGCTTGGCGAATTTATGTCAGCGGAAACCCTGGAGTATCACCACGACAAACATCACCAGGCCTATGTCGACAATGGCAATAAACTGGCTGAAGCAGCCGGCATGGCTGACAACAGTCTCGAAGATATTGTTCGCGCCAGCTACAACACCAATGCCGGATTGTTCAACAATGCGGCACAGCATTACAATCATATCCATTTCTGGCACTGGATGGCGCCCAATGGTGGTGGCAAAAAAATACCGGGCAACCTTGAGGCGGCGATCAATTCCGACCTTGGCGGATATGACCAGTTCAAGGCAGATTTCATGGCCGCAGGTGCCACACAATTTGGTTCCGGCTGGTGCTGGATTGCGATGAAGGATGGCAAACTGGAAATCATGAAAACACCGAACGGTGAAAACCCGCTGGTACATGGCGCAATGCCCATTCTTGGTTGCGATGTCTGGGAGCACTCCTATTATATCGACTACCGCAATGCCCGCCCAAAATATCTCGAGGCATTTGTCGATAGCCTGATTAATTGGGAATATGCGGCGGAAATGTTTGAAAAAGCTTCTTCATAAGACTTGGTGACAAGCGGCATTTCGGGATAATTGCCGGAATGCCGCTTTGGTTTCGACATAATTTTATGGTTGGTACCGGAAGATTTCCCAACATTATCGTGATTTGATGGGGGAAGTAAAATTACTTTAGAATGAATTTCAGCCAGGTCGATACTGGCTATTTTAATAAAAAAAGGGAGCAAAATGAAAAAGATTTCAATTTTATTGTTGGCCGGTTCGGCGATTTTGGCAACGTCGGCAATGGCTGCAGAAGACCCGATTGCCACCCGTAAGGCTATGATGCAGAATGTGTCAGCCGCAACCAAAATGGGTGGTGCGATGCTGAAAGGGCAGATGGAGTATGACCCTGCTGCCGGACAACTGGTGTTGCGGGTGCTCAATCAGGCGGCGCTGGGTATCGGGGAGCTTTTCCCCAAGGGAACTGAAACTGGTGGAGAATCCACCGCTTCTGCAAAAGTTTGGGAGGATATGGCCGGATTTAAGGCGGCTCTTGCCAAATTTCAGACAGACACCGCATCTGAATTGATGAAGCCGGAAGAAACTGAATTTTTTGACAAGGAATCGTTTGCCGGAGCCTTTGTCAATGTCACCAAAAACTGCGCTTCGTGCCACAAAGTGTACCGTTTGCCACCGAAATAAGCGGTATATATCATGATCAAGAAACTGGCGATGCTGGCGGTCATCCTTGGCACTGGTGTCGCCATTTTACTGTGGTTTCTCAGCGCCCCCGATGTTCTTGAGGCGGAAGAACTGGCCGCGCTGCCGCAAGGCGACATTGCCAATGGCAGAATCATGTTTTGGGCCGGGGGCTGCGCGTCGTGCCATGCCGATGAAAAGGCCAAGGGCGATGAAAAACTGATGCTCGGTGGCGGGTTAGAGCTGAAATCCCCGTTTGGTGTTTTTCGCGCCCCCAACATATCGATGGATGCAGAAAATGGTATCGGTGGATGGAGCAAGGCGGAATTTGCCAATGCAATGTTAAAGGGCGTTGCGCCCGATGGTTCTCACTATTTTCCGGCCTTTCCTTACACCTCCTATTCCCGGATGAACGGCAAGGATGTGGCTGATCTCTGGGCGTTCATGAAAACCTTGCCCAAATCGGCCAACAAGGTTGCAGATCATGATGTTCCGTTTCCGTTTAATATTCGCCGTGCGGTTGGCTTGTGGAAATGGCTCTATTTCAAACCGCAACCAATAATGAAAATTGCCGATGCAACCCCCGAGATCAGGCGCGGGCAATATCTGGTCGAGGGGCCGGGCCATTGCAGCGAATGCCATACGCCGCGAAATATTCTTGGCGGGTACGATTATTCTCGCTGGCTGGCCGGCGCCACCGCGCCTGATGGCAAAGGATTTATCCCCAACATCACGCCTCATAAAACCGGAATTGCTGCATGGTCATTTGAAGATATTGTCTATTCGCTCGAATCCGGTTTCAAGCCGGATTACGACACGTTTGGTTCCACCATGGTTGATGTGCAGGAAAATATGGCAATGTTGTCAAAAGAGGACCGCGCCGCGATTGCTGCTTACTTGAAGAAAATTCCGGCGGTCGAAAAGATCGCGCCGAAAAAGAAAAAGTAATTTTCATTCTGGTCCATCGATGGACTCTGGTTTTATCCAGCGTATGATCGTCTGCTTCTTACCCTTAAAGCTGATCTTGAGCCACTCGGGGTTGTCATCCTTGACATCGAGCATTTCAATTTCATCTCCACGGATGAGGTAAGCGCGGCTGCGTGATTGATCGTCCGGGCCAGAATAAAGAATGGCTTTTTCGACTGTAATCTTGCGTTTTGCCGGTTTGGTGTTTTTGCCCTGTTCATTCAGATCGGCGATCAGCCGTCGTGTCTTTTTTCCGGTTTTGTCGAAAATTTCGACGAGTTCAAGATCGTAACCGAGATTGACAACGCGTTTGAATTTATAAGGCTTGCCTGCTTCAAAGCGGTAATAGGTCCAGAAATTCTGTGGACCGCTCTTTTGCCAGCTTAATAGTTCTCCGGATTTTGCGTCGGGCTCGACATTTGGTGCTTCCAGCATTTTGAAGAACCGGCCACTTGCCGGATCAAAGGCAAATATGGTCGAGTAGATGACAAGGCCGCCATAGCCGTAGGAAGTATCAACCGCAAAATCTTCGTATCCGTCCATGTTATAGTCGGCAAAACGAAGGCCGACCTGGCCATTCAACAGATCTTCTGCCAACAGTTGAATATCAAGGGTTTGATCTATTCCGCCATAATACTGGGCAGTAATTTTTCCCGCATCAAAGATGAGATCGACAGATATATCCTTGCCGACCTGCAATCGAGCTTCCGATTTTTCGGTAAAGGGCAGCTTCAGTTCCAGTCGCGTTTGCGCCATTGGGTTGGCAGAAACAAACAAGCCGATTAAAAACCCGGCTGAGGCTGCAGTTTTTATCAAATTCATAATCCAACCACCACCAGTGCAAATGCATAGACCAGCGCAACTTCTTCCAATCGCGCAAATCGGCCGGATTTGCCGCCGTGCCCGGCTTCCATATTGGTTTTCAACAATATCGGATTATCACTGGTATTAAACTCCCGCAATTTGGCCACCCATTTGGCCGGTTCCCAATAGGTAACACGCGGGTCGGTCAGCCCGCCGACGGCCAGAACAGGCGGATAATTCTGCGCGCAAACCCGGTCATAGGGCGAATAGGAGGCGATATAGTCATAGTCCGCCTTGCTGTCGATCGGGTTGCCCCATTCCGGCCATTCCGGCGGGGTCAATGGCAACGTATCGTCGAGCATGGTATTCAGCACATCAACAAACGGCACCTCGGCAATAATACCGGCAAACAAATCGGGCCGCATGTTCATAACTGCGCCCATCAACATGCCACCGGCAGAGCCGCCCTGGGCGACGATTTTGCCCTTGGAAGTGTAGGAATTTTCGATCAGAAATTCGCCGACGGCAATAAAATCCTTAAACGTATTTTTTTTGTTTTCTCGTTTGCCATCCTCATACCATGCAAAACCCTTGTCCATGCCCCCGCGGATGTGGGCAATGGCATAGACCATGCCACGATCAACCAGCGAAAGCGCATTGGTGGAAAACGATGCCGGTATTGACATTCCGTAGGAGCCGTAGCCGTAGAGCAACAGGGGGGCTGTGCCATCAAGTGGTGTATCAGTCCGGTGCAACAGCGATACCGGAACGAGAGTACCGTCGTGGCTTGGGGCAAATACCCGGCGGGTCACGTAATCATCCGGGTTGTGGCCACTCGGCACTTCCTGGGTTTTTAGCAAGGTGCGCTCACGACTTGCCATATCGTAGTCGTAAATCTGGCTTGGGGTGGTCATCGATGAATAGGTGAAACGAATGACATTGGTATCAAACTCAAACCCGCCGACAAGCCCGAGCGAATAGGCTTCTTCGTCAAAATCGATCGCATGTTCTTCACCGGTTGCAATCTCGTGAATGACAATACGAGGCAACCCGTCGCGCCGTTCCAGCCAGACCAGGTGGCGCTTGTATATCGTATGACTGAGGATCAACCGACCGGATTCGTGAGGCACAATATCCTGCCAGCTATCGCGTCCTTCCACGCCCACCGGGACCGTCACGATCTTGAAGTCCTTGGCACCATCGGCATTGGTCATGATATAAAAAATGCCGTCCCCTTCATCGACGCTGTATTCAATTTCGGTTTCGCGTTTTGCAATAAGGCGGGGATTTGGTTCCGCTTCATCGGCGGCAAAATACCAGCATTCGGATGTCTGGTGATCGTGGATATCAATAATGATCTGATTGCCGGACTGGGTTTTGCCAACTCCCATAAAAAAGCCCGGATCGGCTTCCTCATAGATCACCCTATCGCTCGAGGAAAGATCGCCAATTTTGTGCAAAAGCAGGGTCGAGGGACGGTGGTTTTCATCTAGCCTGGTGTAAAATATTTGCGCGCTGTTGGCTGACCATACGCCACCACCTGCGGTGTCGGCGACCGTATCAGCAAGATCATTGCCGGTTTCCAGATCTCTCACCCGCATGGTGAAATATTCGGACCCCTTGTCGTCCACCGCCCATGCCAGCGCCTTGTGGTCTGGCGAATGGCTCGCTGACGCGAGACGAAAGTAAGATGTGCCCTCCGCTTCCTTGTCACCATCCAGCAACACCTGCTCGTCGCCACCGCCGCGCGGGATACGGACAAATTTCGGCTGTTCGCCGCCTTCGACAAATTTAGTGCCATAGGAAAACTCACCATCCGGTGAAGGAACAGATGAATCGTCTTGCTTGATCCGGCCTTTCATTTCGGCAAAAAGCAGTTCCTGCAGCTTTTTTGTGTCGGCCATCGCTTCATTCTGGTAGGCATTTTCAGCCTCAAGATAGGTGCGGATATCGTCCTGCAATAAATCGGGATCGCGCATCACCTCCTGCCAGTTATCGGCGCGCAGCCAGGCGTAATCATCAGTTCGGGTAATGCCATGGCGAGTATCGGTTTTTGGTCGTTTTTGTGCAACCGGGGCAGATGATGCAGGTTTTGTAAGAGTCAATTTTTGTCTTTCTCATTCGGCGTAAAATCAAGCGCTACACCGTTCATGCAATATCGCAAACCGGTGGGGGCAGGGCCATCATCGAATACGTGGCCCAAATGGGCATCACAATCTGCACAGCGCACTTCGGTGCGTTTCATAAACAGTTTGCGGTCGACATGTTCGCTCACTGCACTGTCATCCACCGGTTTATAATAACTTGGCCAGCCGGTGCCGGAATCAAATTTGGTGCCTGCATCAAATAATGGCTTGCCACAGGAAACGCAGTTGAAGATGCCGTCGCGTTTTTCGTTGTTGAGCGGACTGGAAAATGCCCGTTCGGTACCTTCCTCGCGGGTGACATGATATTGTTCGGCGGTCAATATTTTCCGCCATTCAGCCTTGGATTTTTCTATCTTTACCATGATTGTGAATCCTCTTGTCAGGCGAGATCAATGAAACTGATCAGCAATGTGGCAGCCAACAAAATGGCAATCCACAAGACCATCGATCCGGTCGGCCAGACCCGCGCAAGCGGCCCTTCCGGCCCGTGTGTGCGATATAACCCGGCGATAATTCCATTTACGCGCCTCAGCGCAAATCCTGTCATCGCGGTCCAGATTTTGCCTATGGCCCGGCTGACAGCACCAATCACCCGGGGAAACAGCATCCGGTAGGACCAGTCTGAATCGAGATTGATGGAACGAAGTTCCGGCGGGTAAATACCGGTGCGAACAAGAACGGTAAATGCAAGGGCGGCAAACAGCAAAAGCTGTAATGTGGTAACGACTTTGGATATGGAATAAGGTGAATAGTCCACTTCGTAGGGCAAAAGCGCATAAAGCGGTGCCGGATAAACGCCGATTGCGATGCTTAAAAAGGCACCGATGCCCATTGCAAGCAACATGTTCCACGGAGCTTCTTTCGGACGTTTTCCGCTGTCGTGCGCAAAGAAGGCAAAAAACGGAATTTTAATACCCGAGTGGTGAAACACCCCGGCTGAAGCAAATAAAAGTGCTGCCCAAATGATGTAATACCCTTCTTTGGCCGTGTCAGACAGCACCATGGATTTTGCCACGAAGCCCGAAAATAGCGGAAAAGAAGAGATCGATGCAGCACCAATAACACAAAAGATCATGGTCAGCGGCATGGTTTTATACAGGCCGCCAAGCTCGGAGCCCTTGGCGGTGCCGGTGCGATACAGCACGGCCCCCATACTCATGAGAAGCAACCCCTTGTAGAGAATATGGACAAAGGCATGAGCAACGGCGCCATTCAATGCAAGTTCGGAGCCTATGCCGATGCCAACGACCATAAAACCTAACTGGTTGTTCAGACTGTAGACCAGCACCCGGCGAAGATCGTTTTCGATCACCGCATAGAATATCGGAAATACCGTCATTACCGCGCCGATATAGATCAGGATTTCAGTGCCTGCGAAGCCGCGCGCCAATGCATAGATCGCAAGCTTGGTTGTGAATGTTGAAAGAATTACTGTGCCAGTAACGGTCGCAGCCGGATACGAGTCCTGTAGCCAGTTGTGTAACAGGGGAAATGCGGATTTGATGCCAAATGCGAGAAATATCAGCCAGGTTCCCAGGCTACCCAGCGTCATTGCCTCGAAAGCCAGCGAGCCGGTTTCGCGCCAGTAGAGGGCCGCACCGGCAAGAAGCAGAACGCCAGAGCCGACCTGAATGATCAGATAGCGCATGCCCGTGTGATAGGCACCCTCTGTCCGCCGTGCCCAGATCAGGAACACCGATGCAATGGCCGTGCCTTCCCAATAGATAAAGAGCGTGATCAGGTCGCCTGCAAACACCGCACCTATGGCCGAGCCTGAATATAGCAGCGTCGCGACTTGCTGTACCCGGTCACGCACGTGCCAAGCATAAAGGTTGCCAAGAAACGCCGCCAGCGCGAAAATAAGTGCAAATATTCGCGAAAGGCGATCAACGCGCATTAACTCCAGGTCGAGATTGAAAACCCGTGCTGTCCACAAGTCTCCTTCCGGCAGTGACCATATATAGAGCCCCGCTGCCACCGGAACAGCTAAAAGGAATATGGCCCGGGAATTGCCCTTGGGAATGGCGAAAAGAAGCGCTGCGCCCGCGAAAAAGAGAAAAGCAACAGGGAAGTTTTCAGCCATTGTGATCAATCCTCTCGAGCTGATCTTCCGGAAACTCCTCGGATTCCACATCATAAGGTGCGTAATAGTCTTCCGGGCGCATCAGGAATACACGCATCGCCTTGGCGCACAGGACCAGGCCGGCAGACAGGAAGAATCCGTATAGCGCATAGAAACCCGGGATTCTCTCGACCCAAAGGGTGATGTATTTTGTGATAAAAAAGTCGGCAGCAAAAAGGGCAGCGCAAATGGCGTACAAGCTATAGACGATCCGGTCGACATTTTTCTTTTTGTCCAGCCACAACAGTTTTCGCCCAAGCCATGGCAGGTTTTCGGGATCAATGTCATCTTTCTTGCTCATTTCATCATCCCCTATTGCTGCGCTGATACAATTGGCAACAAAAACGCTTCAATTTGCCCGGCATAGAAAAACAGTAAGATGGTGCCAATCGCGGTCAGCACCGGTGGCAACACGCACAATAGTGGTGCTTCGGCAAATCGAGAGGTCGGGCTGACAGCCGCCCCGACAGGCGCTGCAACCGGTGCCTTGAGAAAGAACCCGCGACCAACAATCGGCAACATATATGCCACATTCAGCAATGAACTGATCATCAACACGGCGATGGCAAATTTCTGGTTGGCATCGGCTGCACCAACCATCAACAACCACTTGCTCCAGGAGCCACCGAGAGGTGGAATACCTATGATGCTCAAAGAACCAATCAGGAAGGCGATGAATGTGAACGGCATGGCCCGTCCAAGCCCGGTCATTTCGCTGATTTTTGTTTTGTGGGTTGCCACATAAATTGCGCCTGCGCACATGAACAAGGTGATTTTTCCCATAGCGTGCATGGCAATCTGCATGCCGCCGCCAAGCGCGCCCATTGAGGTTGCCAGTGCCATGCCAAGGGTGATGTAGGAGAGCTGGCTGACGGTTGAATAAGCCAATCGCGCCTTGAGGTTGTCTTTGGTCATGGCAATCAGCGAAGCGATCAGAATCGACGCAGATGCAAGCCATACCAACCATTCACTGGCACCGGTCTGGCTTAAAAAATCGATGCCGAATATGTAAATGCCGACCTTGAGCATGGTAAAAACACCGGCCTTGACCACGGCCACCGCATGAAGCAGGGCGCTGACCGGTGTCGGCGCAACCATCGCCGCCGGCAACCAGCGGTGAAACGGCATAATTGCCGCCTTGCCGATACCAAACACATAGAGCGCGAGCAATATAGGCACCATTGCGCCGGCAATTTTTCCGTCAAGAATACCACCCTGAACAAAATCAAGCGTGCCCGCCACCTGCCAGGTCCAGACCACCGCAACCAGCAGAAAGCCGATTGATGTGCCCATTAATATGCCCATATAGGTGCGGGCTCCGAGCTTGGCTTCCGGTGTTTGCTTGTGCGCCACAAGCGGATAAGTGGAAACTGTCAGCAGCTCATAGAAGATGAACAAGGTGAACATATTGGCGGAAAAGGCTATGCCCATGGTGGCAAATATTGCCACGCAAAATGACGTGAAAAACCGCGTATGATGTTCTTCATTGTTGCCGCGCATATAGCCGACGCCAAAGATATGGGTGATTATCCACAGCCCGGATGCGATCATCGCAAACAGCAATCCCAATGGTTCGAGATTGAGCGATATGGTCAGACCAGGCATCACCGATAACAGCATGATCGCCTGATTGGCGTTGTTATTGTAGTTGGAAACTAAAAAGACGACTGTTCCAAACAACAACACTGATGCAAGGAAAGTCATGCCGTCTCGCATGTTGTCGTGATTGCGCAAGACCATATTCAGTATGGCGGCAACAAACGGAATAACCAGTGTCAGAATCAATGCAGTTTGAACGCTCATTGGCTTGCCCCCGCAATAGGCGAAACCGCGCCAATAAATGCATCAGCTGCAGCGCGGGCCGAGGTCAGGGTGAGCTCTGTATCAAGCCCGAAATAGAAACTGGCAATTATCAATGTCCAGATTGGCAATAACATCGACAAGGGCGCTTCTTTAACCACCGTTTCGTTTTCCGGCTCTTTCAGATAAAGCACTTCGACCACCTGCCAGATATATATAACCGCGATCAGCGATGAGGCGACGATAAGAATCGCCATCCACCACCAGTCTTTTTCCAGCGCACCGGTGAGCAGCACCCATTTACTGATGAACCCGACGGTAGTTGGAATACCAATGAGGCTGAGACCTCCGGCGACAATGGCAGCACTTGTCCATGGCATCTGTCGGCCGAGGCCTGCAAGTTTGGGAATAAATGATGTGCCGGTTCGGTAAACCAGAGCACCAACGGCCATGAATAGGGCAGCTTTGGTGACGGCGTGATTAAAAAGCTGGATCATGGTCGCGCTCAATCCGGTATTGGAAAAATAGCCGATACCGAGCAGCATATAACCAATTTGAGCAACGCTCGAATAAGCCAGCGTGCGTTTTAGATCTGCCTGAAATACCGCAACAATGGATGCGGCAAACATCGCAATCACACCGAAAGGCAGGATGATATATTGCAGGGCTCCCGAAGCCAGCGAGAACTCCGGCGCAAAGACCGAAAACATAAACCGCAGTAACACATAGATGGCAACCTTTGTGGCTGTTGCTGCAAGAAATGAAGTGACCGCAGATGGTGCGTAGGTATAGGCGTTGGGTAGCCACAGGTGCAGCGGGTAAATCGCCAGTTTCAAACCTATGCCAACCACGATGAATGCAAATGCAGCCTGCACCGTGCGATTGCCGGAAAGTGGCTCCAACCGGCTGGCGAGATCGACAATGTTAAGGGTGCCGGTCATCATGTAGAGCAGGCCGATGCCAATAACAAAGAATGTTGCACCGATGGTGCCCATGACCAGATAATCGAACGCCGCTGTAAGCGCCCGTTTGTCGCGTTCTGCTCCCATTGCCACCAGCACATAGGTTGAAAGCGAGGAAATTTCGAGGAACACGAATACATTGAACGCATCGCCGGTGATGACAACGCCCAAAAGTCCGGTGAAACACAAAAGATAGGCTGTATAAAACAGTGTTTGTGAACCCGCCCGGATTTCCTTTTCAACGCTGGTTTTGGCATAGGGAAGCACCACGGTACTGATGACCGACAGGATTAACAGCACAAAGGCATTGGCCGCATCCACCCGATATTCGATGCCAAGTGGCGGCGCCCATCCGCCGATCTGATAAGAAATGACCGAGCCATCGATTACCTGCATCAACAGCAGATAGGAAACCACAAGCGAAGCAATGCTGGCAAGGAAAGCCAGTAACCAGCCAATGCGGGCAATGCCGATCACCACCACAATTGGTGCTGTAATCAGCGGGATGATCACCTGCAAAATTGGCAGATGTAACAAAAACCCGGAAAGCGGGGCAAAAGTTGCCAACATTAAATCATGCTCCCGGCTTCACGGTCTTCATCGCGTTGCATGGCATTTTCGATGTCCAGAATATTGTCCTCTTCGATGGTTTCATATTCTTCGCGGATGCGCACGATCAGCGCCAGCCCAAGTGCGGTGGTTGCAACACCGACAACAATGGCGGTCAAAATCAAAACATGGGGCAGGGGGTTGGAATAAACTTCCTCAGGATTGCCGGTTGCGATGGGTGCCGTTCCGCCGGAAATTTTTCCCATTGAAATGTAAAGCATGAAAACCGAGGTTTGAAACATGTTCAATCCGACGATTTTTTTCACCAGATTGCCGCGGCTGACCACGACGTAGAGGCCGGTCATCATCAAGATGATGCCAAGCCAGTAATTGGCATGCCCGACGATAAATTCCCAATTCAAAACGGCCGCCATCACCAGTCCTCATCACTGATGCGCGGCGGTCTGCCGGCAAATGCGTAAAATATCGATATCATCACGGCTGCAACCGTAACGCCGACACCCAGTTCAATAATCAAAATACCATTGTGTTGACCAGTGATCGGGTTCTGCGCAAGCACCGAATAGTCGAGAAAATTTCCGCCGGCGATGAGGCCGGCAACACCGGTACCCGCATAGAGCAACACTCCAAGTGCCATGATCCGATGGACCAGCCAGTCCGGCAAAACCGACTTGCACTGCCTTAGACCAAATACCAGGCCGTAAAGAATGAAAGCAACCGCCATGATGATGCCGGCCTGAAAGCCGCCGCCAGGGCTGAAATCGCCGTGAAACTGCACATAGAATGCAAACAGGATGATTGGAGCGATGAGGATTTTCGTAATGACACGAAGGATAAGATGGTGTTCCATCACACGTCCTCCGCGCCGGTTTTATTGCGTCTGCGCCGTCGACCGAGACTGCCGAGCAGCAATACGACGCCGATTCCGGCGGTGAATACCACAACGGTTTCCCCCAATGTGTCATAACCGCGATAGCTTGCAAGAATGGCAGTGACATAGTTTGGTACATCGATATCGCGTGGTGTGCGTTCGATATAGTCCGGCCCCACATGCAGTTGAACGGGCGCATCGGCAGCGCCGAAATTGGGCATATCAAGCGTGCCGTAAACCAGCACGGCACCGGTGATAATTACTACGATCAGCGGTAGCAATGATGAATGCGAGGGCTTTTTTTCGGTTCTGGCAGTAAGCGCAATAGTGCCCAGCATCAAGACGGTGGAAATACCGGCGCCAACCGCCGCCTCGGTGAAGGCGACGTCGACCGCGTCCAATGCAACAAATAACAGGGCCGACAAAAGGCTGAACACTCCGGACAACATCACCACACCAAAAAGTTTCCGCACCCGTACAATCGAGATTGCGGTGATAACCAGCATTGTGAACAGCGATAGAGTGATCAAAGTTTCGATGGTTCTTCCTCAATGGGGTCTGGGGTTTGGGTAACGGCTTCTGCGACCTGTTCAGGTGTGATGGTTGGGCTGCTGTCATCGCCCAATGGGCGCGAACCGGAGACCAGAGCCGCATTGGCGACCGCATGGGTTGAAGTCGGGCCGGTGATGATCAAGAACAGCCCGATGAAAAACAGTTTTACGGTGATCAGGGTAAGACCCGCTTGCAACATCATGCCGAGCAACAACAGAGCCATGCCCGCGGAATCGATAACCGAGGCCGCATGCAGGCGCGACCAGAAATCGGGAAAACGGATGATACCAGCGGCACCAATGATCAGGAATGCCGAACCGGAAAGGATCGAGACCCACGACAGCACATAGATGATTGTGTCGAAAATGCCCATTAGCGCACCTCTTCGTCGACATCAACAATGCCTGAACGATCTCCCAATGCGCGATAGCGAAAAAACTTCAATATTGCCAATGTGCCAACGAAGTTGATTAACGCATAGAGCAGGGCAATATCGAGAAATTCGGGTCGCTCGAATAAAAATCCGGTAGCACCGATAAACAGAACCGTGCAGGTGCCAAAGGCATTGACTGCCAGTACCCGGTCATAAACTGTTGGCCCGGCAATCAGCCTCACCAACAGCAACACCATGGCAATAAACAGGGAAAGGACAGCGACGGCAAACATCATGATGGGGGCCCGCCTCTTTCTTTCGTCTCGGCCTGTTTTTCAAGCGCAGTTACCCGCTTGTCCATATCGGCCAGCGCGTCGAGATCAGATGGCGCATAGGAAAGCGCGTGGGTGAGAAAATACCCGTCTTCGGTTTCCACCGTAATTGTGCCCGGCGTAAGGGTGATTGAATTGGCGTAGAGAACTTTACCAATATCTGACTGCTGGGTTACCGGCACGTGGAACAGTTTCTGGCGGATTGCATTTTTTCCGGCAAAGATGGTTTTTGTAACCGCCCAGTTGGATTTTGCGATTTCCATCATCAACCAGACAAGATAGGCCGGAACTGACGGGAGCGAATAGCGGATCGGCTTGATTTCCGGTTTCAAGATACCCATCCGGACGGCTATCATGACGGTTGCCAGACTGGAGATAATGCCAAGACTGATCAGCAGTGGTTTGAACAACCCGGACAGCAGCAGCCATAAAACAAAAAGCCCTGTTGCTAATATTATTACCCGCAGCATTGATCATGGTCCATCTGGCAAGAGGATCGTAGAAAATTTCCAACCGCAAGGCGATAAAACTTTGAGATCATGTAGGGAACTTTTTCTCTAATACCATATCTCAATGTGACCTTTTCTGGAATGTCAAACATATTGCGTGAGGTCAAGTTGCCCAAGGCCTGTTTTTGATGATATCCAAACTTGTTTAGGGGGAATTCGAATTTGGCGTGTTCATTTCAATAATTTATCGATTTATTCCATTGCGGGCAAACTTAATCCGGTTTTCCGCCCTTAATTTGCATATCATCTCAAAGCGACAACTTCAGGTAGGTGCCGGGCGCAGCCCGACAAATCTGAATCGGCAATTGATTTGAATATCATCGGGGTTTTCT
>JALTNS010000178.1 GCA_027000565.1 Rhizobiaceae bacterium
GGACAACCTTTGAGGGGAGGACAGTCAAGGTCATTACCACTCCTCAGGGCAAGGAGATGGTGGATATAACCTGGGAGGATGGCACGGTAAAACACCATGAGGTAGATGTAGAGAGACCCTATGTCTCCTACGGCAAGGTTGTGGGGCAGATAAGCTTGCCATCTGAGGATGACCCTGAGAGGACAGAGAAGCTCCTGCTTTTGGACCTTACAAGAAGGGCTATTGATACTGCCCTTTCAGAGCCGTCCTTTGAGGCGGTAAAGAGGCTGTTAGAGATTTTTGCAGAGGCAGAGCGAAGGAAATGGACAATAGAAGGGTTTGCTGACAATATTATGGATACTGCAGCAAGGGTCTTGAATGCTATGATGACAGAGGACTTGAGGAGACTGGAAACTCTCTCTAACAATGAAGAGGAAGTCATCAGGTGGCTCAGGGCAAGAGGTGGCGGTGAGGCCTCTGGGTCGTCTGAGATTCAAGGGCTATTGGAGGAGATTATTGAAATTAAAAGAACTGCTTCGCTGCTTGGTATCAGTGAAAATTACGATCTATATGATCTCAGGTTGAGCCTTGCATTCTGGAAGATGTATATGATCCTTAAGAGACACTATAATGAGTCTCCAAATTTTGAGTCAGTTGGCTATCTCCTCCAGCTCCGTGCAAATATAGACCTTCTGGGCTTAGACATGGCTCAAGACATGATACCGTTTGAGGCAGGTATTGAGCAGATATGTGAGGTGGTCTCAGGGAAATTAACCCAATACCAGCAGAGAGTGGATGAACCAGATGCCATCTTCATAGAGGAAGACATCAGGGAGGTGTTACAGCTTGGTGCACAGGGTAAGCGGGCGGAGTGTGAGAATATACCCGATCCTGTAGAGATCGCCAGAGATATAAACCAGAAAATACTGGACAATATTCAGGCATATCAGGGCCTGTCGCCTGAGGTCCTTGCCGATTATATGAGGAGATACGGCACTGCGGGCAGGGTAATGGCCTATGAGAGGCTTGAGAAAGCCATAGAGAATATAGATAAGCCAGAAACAGAAGAGGACTACCTGAGGCTCACAAGGCTCTATCATACCATAGAGAGGCTTGCTGAGGTGCGTGAACCTGAGCCTGCCGAAGTAGACCATACCATGGACTTCATGCTTGAGCAAAATACCTCTCTAGACCTTGAGGGATTACAGGCCCGGATAAGGGATACCGTCAGGGAAGCATGGAACAGCAGATGGAACAGTCTGTTTGAGGCATTGGACTTTTCGAATACCGGAACTGTTGACGATCTTATAGAGCATCTCCGTTTTGCAGAAGGTCTGAACAGAAAGATAGAAGGCCTGGGACTTGATATAGCCACTGCAAGAGGAGGGGTTATAGATATGCTTCAACAGAGGTATACTGAGGTGATAAGAGGATACATTGACAGAGTTCGTTCTCAAGGGCCCCTCCTTGATGAGGCTACCCTTCAGGTTATAAGGGAACTTGACAGGATATCCTACAGGCTCTCAGAGGCATGGAGGGGGGTGGAGCTACCTGACAGTGACAGTGTGATTGAAGGAGTATTAACAGAGGACATCCAGGCGATTCAACCAGGTGCAGACCTTACATCTCTCTGGTTCTGGCCACATGTATTTGACCTCCTTAATGCACAAAAGAGCAGGAAGGTATTTGAAGACAAAATAAGGGATTTAATTACAGCCACTGTTCAGAAGGCACAGACAGGTGAGATGGATTGGACAGAGGCGGTCCGTTATATACTTCAAATAAGCTCAAAGGGACAACAGCTCGGCTGGAATCTTGAGAGGATAACTCTGGCGGATGAGGATGTAAGGGCTGCCCTTACAGATCTGCTTGTTCGTGCATACAAGGATGCGAGGGGTAGGGTTGAGGAAAACAGAGACGAGGAATGGAACATGCTCAAGGCATCCTTGGGGGAGCTTCTCTCTGTTGAGGCATTGAACCAGGCCCTTGGTCTTAATATCTATGCCGACCCAGGGGTGCCTGAAGAGGACCCTGATGGTCTTGTGCGATATATGGGCTCCATACTTGAAGACAGGGCCACCCTCATTCATCAATGTACATTGAGTAACACCAGTGGCTGTAGAGAGGAGGACCTGTCATTGATGTTAGATCTGACGGCACAGGCTCAAGCCCTTGGTGTCCCACAGGAGGAAGAAATATATACAAGGATGGAGGCTGTAAGAGAGTCCTATACCCAGGGTGGTAATACCATAACCGATAGGACCATATTTAACTCCTGGCCCACCATTGAAAGGATGATAAAGAAGGACATGGCTTCAAGGACAAGGGTGAGGGATATACTGGATGGTGTGATAGATGGGCTTGACCCATCCAATGAAGAGATGGAGGAGACCCTGTCAAGGCTTAATAAAGGTATAAAAGAACTTATGGAACTTTCTGTGCCCTATTCGGTGCAGGAGCCTGACCCTCTAAAGGAACTCCTTGCAAGGATAGAGGACAAATACAGTCAGTGGATAGGCCCTATGATGCAACAAAAGACAGACAGGATTCTCACCACTGATCTGGAGAACTGGGATTTAATCTTCAGTGAGATGGAAGGAATGCTTGAAAAAAGCACCAATACAGCAGAGGCTTATACCAGCGAGGTGTCTGCAACTGTGGAAGAATTTACTGCAGCAGGTCCTCAGGACCGGTACAGGAGGGTGGCTGAGATACTCGATGGCGTGGTGGACAGGGCAGGTGCAGATCTAAAGCTCGCCCATCACCTTGCATCCACACTCCCATCGCCTGAAGAGGTGGGCGAATTGCCTTTCAGGGCATCCTATGCAGGTGCACTTGCAGCCTTTCTTGTTGAGGGCGTTGAGTTCAATATACCGGCAGGTCCCTTTGCGGGGCCGGAAGAACTCATCGCCTGGATACTTACGGCAGGTACACCTGAGTTTGGTGTGTCTCAAGGAGGAGAGGATATATTTGCAGACCTAAAGAGCCTCTTTGATGGCATGGCAGGGTCGCAACAGGGGACGATACTGGGCACAGGTCTTGGCTTTGTCGGTGAACTTCTGGACAAGATAGCAAGTGGAGATATGGGTCTTGATATAGATGTCATGATTGATTCCCTGGGAAGGTCTCTGGAAGCAAAGGCACCATGGCTACAAATGGTTGGCAGGAGTATAGGCATATATGTTGATTTTGATGCAGGGCATCCTGAACAAACAGCCTCTGAGATAATTGAGATAGTGAGCAAACTGTTCCAGGATGTCCCTGAGGTGGTAACCCTTATAGAGAATGCCCCCAGGGAGGTAAGATTTCTTGCTGATCTATTCAGTGAATTTAGCACCAAGGTGACCGAGAAGATAAATGAAGATATCAACATGGTCTCTGCCATGGTCTATACTGTAACGGATATGGCCTTTAAAGAGATGCCATTGGCAGCAGACCTGACCAATTGGGTCTTTGATATGGCAGATGTAACAGAAGGCCCCCCCAGCATTGAAGGTATAATGCAGAGGCTTACCTCAGGAAGCGGTATGCCCACTCTCACATGTATTATCAAGGTCGATACAGGAGTTGAGGTGTCGCCCCTGATAACCTATCTGCCTGCTGTTGCAGGAGTTGCATTTGTCCAAAACTACGATGGAACTCCCGATGGTGTGGCAAGAGGTGTCATAGAGGCTGCAGTGGAGATGTTTAGCGCCTGGTTCAGGGTAAAGGACCTGGCCTGTGATACACGTCCTGTAGAACTACCACCTCTGGATGAGACATCTTCACGGCTCATAGATGCATTCAAGGAGGAACTTAAACACCCAGAGAGGATTGCAGATGGTGTTGAGCTGATAGGCAGGATAGGACTGAGGGGCGTGGAGATGATAGAGGAGGCAATGGGTTATGAGCAGAAGACCCTGTCAAAGATACTGAATGTTATATGGTGGGGACAGAGGACACGACCTTTGTGGGACGAACAGGGAGAGGGACTCGCTATGATACTCACAAAAGGACTAAGGAGAGAGCTCACCATCCCTGACGATCCCCTCCTCTTTATGTCCAAACTACCAGAGATGGTAAGTGAGGTAGCAAAGATCATCCAGGAGGATAACAACCTCACCCCCTTTATGGATATCCTCAGGGGTGAATGCAGGGATAATATGCTTTTACCACCTGACACATGCAAACAGAGCAAACAGAGCAACCAGGCACCTATACCCGACATGCTACTTTATGTGCTGGGCAACATGAGGCGTGAGATATTGAAGGATAAAAACCTTACAGACGAGCAACATGGAACAGACCCCACCTGGGGCTATTTGAAGACCATCCCTGTGCTCAGTATGGATGAAAATGGCCTGCCAGATTTATCTCAGATGAACAACATGGATGAATGGAACAGATTCATAGAGAGTATGAACTTAGAGGAAGGGCTTGACCCAGACACTCTTAGAGACAGACTCCAGAAGGCTGGAGTTGCAATGATAGACATCGCCCGTATGGCGATAAACATTATAGCATCCCTGCCAACAGGTCCGGCAGTGATCGATGCATCAGAGTCGGTTCTCAGTCAGTCCGTGTTTGCAGAACAGGTCGGAGGAGAGACATTCTCAGGGATTGCAGGCGGGCTAATAAAGAGGTGGAATGTGGGGGAGGACCCGCAGAATGCTGAGCTGTACTTTGAGATTGTAGGACAGATGTCCATCCCCATTCTTACAAAGATTGCGACTCAGCTTTCTTATTATCAAGATGGCCAGGCATGGGCGTTTAAGGTAATGGCAGGGGGTGATATGCCGAACTATGGTTTTATCTGTAACACCCTCAAAATCAAGGGCTGTACCAGTGAAAAGCTGGCGGAACTCGTTGGTGCTGTCGCGGCACAGGCATACCTTGCAGGATGGCTTGGTCAGGACAGTAGAGGAGACCTCTATGGAGAACTCTACAGTAGTGTGGGGGTGTCAATAGGGGCCTTTAGTGCCGGAGAGATAGAGCTTTCAGGGTTTGCAACAGGACTTGACAGGATTGAGAACATAAGGTTCGGGATGTGTGCACAAGGAGTTATGCCGAATCCATGGGCAGTCCTCTTTCACTTTATTGGTATGGGTATAGAGGGATCGGGGGGAGGGTATGTCTTCAGGGCAGATGATAGTGCAGGATTGGGCTTCAAGGTAGGATTGTCAGGTAGGATAGCATTTCCTGTATTTCCCATTGTGAGTCTTACGATCGGAGGAGATGTGGGGGCGAACTTTGAAACTACAGATATCTCAGAGACGAATACATCACCTGATAATATGCTCAGCCTTGGTTCTGGACTTCCAGGGCTGAATGGTGGTCCAGGGTGGAATCTCAGGTTTGAAGGCAATATATTGACATATACCATAGAGCAGAATCTGCCTGTTGAGACTCGCTTCTTTAACCTGCAGGAATTTGGTTCTCCCGATGCCGAATATGGAATCAAGATAAGGTTTGGGGACATTGTATGGCTTGTTATAACAAACAGGGCCTTATATGTGGGTGATGGTAGTTTTCCAAATCGAGACGAAAAGAGACGTTATGCCTGGATTTCCATAGAAGACCTGCTCTCAAATCAAAATGGAGACCCTGTATCAACAGCCTTCAATCTCGTGGAAGAGGCAGGAGGATATGTTCTCGGAGAGGAAAAGGAAGTTGGTCCATGGGCTGGATGGGCAGGAGAAAGCCCCTATGACCTCTTTAGTGAGGACATGTGCGGTGTGAGAAGACACATGAGGACAGGAATGGGTGTGACTGAGAGGGGTGCGCCCATGCCAGCGCCCACAC
>JALTNS010000179.1 GCA_027000565.1 Rhizobiaceae bacterium
AAAGATTGCGGTGGATGGCTCAGTGCTAACCGGTTCTTCCTATGTGGACGAAAGCATGATTACCGGTGAACCGGTGCCGGTTGAAAAGGTAAAAGATACGGTTGTTGTTGGTGGCACTGTCAATGGCACCGGCGCGTTAACTTTCAGTGCGACCAAGGTTGGTGATGACACCATGTTGGCGCAGATCATCTTGATGGTTGAGCAGGCGCAAGGGGCCAAATTGCCAATTCAAGGTATGGTCGACAAAATTACTGCATGGTTTGTGCCGGTTGTTATGGGCGTTGCGGCTTTGACTGTGCTTGTCTGGTTTCTTGTCGGGCCGGAACCTGCTATCAGCTATGCGCTTGTGGCCGGGGTTGCCGTGCTGATTATTGCCTGTCCCTGCGCGATGGGGTTGGCAACTCCAACCTCGATTATGGTCGGCACCGGAAGGGCGGCTGAAATGGGAGTCCTGTTCCGCAAGGGCGATGCTCTGCAAATGTTGCAGGAAACCAAGGTTGTTGCACTGGATAAAACCGGCACCTTGACCCGTGGTCGACCGGAATTGACGGACTTGAAACCGGCCGGTGATTTTGAAAGTGACGAGGTTTTGAGCCTTGTTGCTGCGGTCGAAGAAACTTCGGAACACCCCATTGCAGAAGCGATTGTTCGCTCTGCTAAGGAAAAAGGGCTAAGTTTGCCTGAAGTTAGCGACTTTTCCTCAATTACTGGTTTTGGTGTGCAGGCTGTGGTCGATGGTAAAACCATTTTGATAGGCGCAGACCGCCTGATGAAACGTGAGGGTGTTGAGCTGGGTTCGCTGGAAGCAGATGGCGAAGCACTCGGTAAAAAGGGTAAAAGCCCGCTTTATGCAGCGATTGACGGCAAGGTTGCCGCGGTAATTGCGGTGTCTGATCCGATCAAGAAAAGCACACCGCAGGCGATTGCCGCCTTGCATGATCTCGGTCTCAAGGTTGCGATGATTACCGGCGACAACAAGGGCACTGCACAGGCAATTGCCGACGAACTCGGCATTGATCATGTGGTTGCCGAGGTGTTGCCTGAAGGCAAGGTTGCGGCTCTTGAAGCGCTGATTGATGAAGGACAAAAGCTGGCCTTTGTCGGCGACGGCATCAATGATGCTCCGGCGTTGGCGGTGGCTGATGTGGGCATTGCCATTGGCACAGGTACGGATGTGGCGATTGAAGCTGCTGACGTGGTGTTGATGTCCGGTGACCTTAAGGGTGTTGTTAATGCGTTTGATGTCAGCCAGCGGACTATGGGTAATATTCGCCAGAACCTGTTTTGGGCTTTCAGCTATAATACATTGCTGATTCCGGTCGCGGCCGGTGTGTTTTATCCAGTTGCCCAGTTAATGCTCTCGCCGGTCCTGGCGGCAGGTGCAATGGCACTTTCCAGTGTCTTTGTATTGACTAACGCGCTGCGTCTGCGCTGGATTAAGCCGGTTATGCAGGAGGATATTGTGGCAAGTGCGAAACCGGTCCCGAATTTGCAAGTGGCCCCGGCTGAATAGGGCCAATTGAATATGGGAACTGGCGTATACTCCCACCTCCCCACAAGGGGGAGGTGGAAACAAGTCGCATTCTCCGTCAAACGACTTCCATATAAAGATAAACGGCTTTAATCAGCCACCACAATTTCGGTGGACCACTCGCGCGCCGCATCAATGATGGTTTGCGGTGGTGGTTCATCGGTAACAATCACATCAACCAGGGCCGGATCGCCAACAACAATTGGCGCTGTGGTATGAAACTTTCGGCTGTCGGCTGCGACAATGCGTTTGCCTGATTTTTTCATAATCATCTGGGAAAACTTCGCTTCTTCAAGATCCTGCAACATGATGCCGTTTTCGGCACTGATTGCGGCTGAAGAAAGTATCGCGTAATCAGCGTGAAACCTGCTGGCAAATTCCATTGCACCGGAACCAAATGCACCGCCATCATGGGCGCGTAATTCACCACCAACCATGAAAACCCGATTCTCGTTACGAGTCGCAAGTTTATAGGCAACTGCAACAGAATTGGTGATTACCAGCAGCCGTTTATGAGCTTTCAGAGCATCGGCGATGTAGGTGGTGGTGCTGCCTATGTCGAGAAACAGCGAACTGCCATCCTTGATCAAGCTCGCCACATGTTCGGCGATGCGCAATTTTGCTGCGGGGTTTTCCAGCATCCGCTGACGTAAATCACCTTCCTGCTCAATCTCCAGCAATCGCGCGCCGCCGTGGACCTTTTCCACTACCCCATTGTTGACCAGTCGTTTGATATTGCGGCGCACGGTTTCTTCGCTGACATTCAGCACCCTAGCGATGTTTTGAATACGGGACGAACCGCCGGAACGGCGCAGTTCATCGAGAATTTCGCGTTGGCGGTGGTTGGAGCGGATTTCTTGATTGATCACAGGTCTCTCATTGTTGTGGATATTCTGACGATATAGCTGTTATTTTGCACAAAAAACCATGATAAACCACATATTTGTTTAGATTATTCTCTAAAGTGACATTTAGTGTTGCTTTTTGGAGGTTTTTAGCGAATTCTTCTACCGCAGTTCGCAAGGGTTTGGGCGGTTGCCCAGACGAAATCAGGGAGAAAACAATGAAAATTATCAAGAGTGTTGTTGCCGCGGCAATCATGTCGGTGATGGCAACAGGCGCGTTTGCGCAGGTTGAATCCACCGACCCGATCAAACTGACCACCCATGACTGGACCGGGCAGCTTGTCACCACAAAAATCATGGGCGAAGTGCTCAAAAAAGCCGGGTATAATGTGGAATATGTGCAAGCTGATTACATTGCACAATTTGCCGGTTTGAAAACCGGCGATTTGCATGTGGCGATGGAAATCTGGGAAACCACCGGTCGCGAAGCGATGGACGAGGCAACGGCGACAGGAAAAGTTGTCAATTTGGGTGAAACCGGCATGCAGGCGATCGAGGAATGGTGGTATCCAACCTATATGGAAGAGCAGTGCCCGGGTCTGCCGGACTGGAAAGCATTGAATGCCTGCGCCGAAAAATTCTCAACACCGGAGACCGCGCCGCTTGGCCGTTATCTTGGTGGCCCGGTCACATGGGGCGGCTTTGATGATGAGCGGGTCAAGGCACTGAAAATGGACTTTGAAGTGGTTCATGCAGGTACCGATGCAGCACTGTTTGCAGAACTCGAATCCGCTTATCAGCGCAAGGCACCTATCGTGATGTGGCTTTATTCACCCCATTGGGCGCCAGCCAAATATGATGGGAAATTTATCAAGTTCCCGCCTTATTCTGCCGAGTGTTACAACGATGCATCGGTTGGTATGAACCCGGATGCGGCCTATGACTGTGGCAAGCCTACTGGCCCGATCTGGAAAGTTGCCTGGGCCGGTGTGGAAAAGAAATGGCCCGGTGCTGCTGCCGCGATCAAAAAATTCAATATCAACAATGATGAGATGGGCGCAATGGTTAGTGCCATTGATCTCGACAAAAAATCTACCGATGATGTGGTGGCAAAATGGATGGCTGACAACGAAGCCAGATGGTCGACCTGGATCAAAAAGTAGACAATCTTGGGAAGGGCGCAAGAAATTGCGCCCTTTCCGAACCAGATAATTCAACACAAAAGATCGACCCTGTCGCCAATGCCCGAAACTGATTTGCAAGCCGACCGTTTGGTGAAGCTGGATTGTCGCGGAGTGTGGAAACTCTACGGTCCAAAGCCGAAGGAGTTTTTGCAGGGTCGCAGCACCCCTGTCAGCAATGAAGAGTTGCAATCGGCCGGGCTGATTGGTGCTGTTCGCGATGCCAATGTACAAATTCGTGAAGGCGAAATTTTTGTCATCATGGGGCTTTCAGGTTCCGGCAAGTCGACGCTGGTGCGTTGCCTTTCACGACTGATTGATCCGACCGCCGGTGAGGTGAACTTCGATGGCCGCGATCTGCTTTCTGTATCTGAAAAAGAACTGATTGATATTCGTCGCAAAAAGATGGGCATGGTGTTTCAGCAGTTTGCCCTGCTGCCCCATTTAACTGTGCTGGAAAATACTGCATTTCCGCTCGATGTGCAGGGGGTTGATCGTAAAACCCGTGAAGCGCGGGCGCGCGAGGTGATTGATCTGGTTGGTCTTAACGGTCGCGAGGATTATTATCCGCGAGAACTCTCCGGTGGCCAGCAGCAGCGGGTCGGCATTGCCCGCTCACTGGCGGTCGAGCCGGACTTGTGGTTTCTTGATGAACCGTTTTCAGCGCTTGATCCGCTTATCCGCCGCGAAATGCAGGATGAGTTTTTGCGTTTGCAGGCGATGTTGCACAAAACTATAGTGTTCATTACCCACGATTTTGATGAGGCGATCCGGCTCGCCGACCGCATTGCAGTGATGAAGGATGGCGAGATTGTGCAAACTGCGACGCCAGAGCAGTTAATCCTCAATCCGGCGACCGACTATGTGGAGGAATTCACCCGTCATATTCCGCGCGCAAAAGTATTGCGGCTTGGTTCGGTTGTGTTGCCGGATCAAGGGGATATGGAAGTTGCCGGTGAAATTGAATCAAGCCTCAGTGTCGAAGATGCAGCCGAACAAATTGAGTCTGCGGACAGGCCGTTCCGGGTCGTTGATCCTCATGGCAAGCCGGTTGGATTGGTCAATGCCCGTGTGGTCATTGATGTATTGCTTGGGCGGAGCAATTCAAAGTGAACGGGCTTTTCCAAATAGTACGCCATCGCTATTTTTTTTGGGGCGGGTTGTTTGTCCTGACTCTGTTACTGTCGCGCAATTCTTTTGCGCTCTACAAGGCGTTTGAAGCGCGCTGGATAATCAGATTTCCGTCAGCTTACGAATTGCCGTTGAAAAGCTGGATATCCGACTTTATGAAATGGCTGGTTAATGATGCGGGCTTTGGTCTTTTTACATTTCGTGAATTGACGCGATTTATTTCTGCGCTCATCGAAGCACCTTACCAGGTAGTTCGTTCAACCCTGATTGACGGATTTGTAACTGGTTATGGCGACCAGGCGATCGAATGGGTGCCAGCGCTTGGTTGGGTTGCCATCATCATAATTTTCATGGCAATGGCGCACTATGCCAAGGGCTGGGCATTGTCAGCTTTGGTGGGCATCTGTTTTTTCTATCTGGCAGTCTTTAACCAGTGGGAAAGCGCGATGGTAACACTTGCCTCGGTGATTATCGCTGTACCGATGGGAGTTGTCGGCGGACTGGCACTTGGCATATTGGCCTATCGTTCGCCTATGGCCGAAAAGTTGATGCGCCCGGTACTCGATTTGATGCAGACTGTGCCGGTTTTTGCCTATCTGGTGCCGATCCTGTTTTTGTTTGGTTTTGGCCCGGTATCCGCACTGGTGGCAACGGTTATTTACGCAATGCCGCCAATGGTGCGTATCAGCACGGTTGCGCTGCAATCGGTGCCTGGTGAAATCCATGATGCGGGGCAGATTTTTGGCTGCACCCGGCGGCAAATGATGTGGAAAGTGCTGTTGCCTTCAGCGATGCCGACATTGATGGTCGGCGTTAATCAGGTGATTATGCTGTCGCTGAACATGGTGATTATCGCCTCGATGATTGGCGCAGGTGGTCTCGGTTTTGACGTGCTTTCGTCGCTCAGACGGCTTGATATCGGTGGTGGAATTGAGGCCGGTTTGGCAATTGTAGCACTGGCGATTGCACTTGACCGGCTCAGTCAGGCGTTTTC
>JALTNS010000180.1:0-4282 GCA_027000565.1 Rhizobiaceae bacterium
ATATATCACTTAAAGATTAATGTGATTTATTATCCAAATCCGGCACCGCTTGCCAGCGGGTTGAAGCGGATTAACCGGGAGCTTTTTACCGCCGCTGTCCGGTGGTGAACGATTGCCCGGTATTCGGGATCAAATACCATATCCAGGAATGCCTGTCCTGTCGGATATTCTGCAATGAAAGCAACATCCCAGTTTTCGTCTGTCGGACCGATGACCATATGTTCAAATTGTCCAGACCAGATGATTCTCCCTCCCATTCGGCTGAAAATCGGGCCACTTAAGCGGCCATATTCGCCATAGGCCTCCGCCCCGGTCGCGCGGGTTCCGTCTTCATAGCGCGCCTGTTCGTGCAGCATGACCAGATTTAACATATTGACTGGCCGGTCAAGCGGCAAATTTTTTAACAATGCGAATTGTTGAGGATCCGGGTCAATGAAATCAGTCATGATGCACTCTCTTTCCAGGGGCAGGACAAAGAAAAACCCGGACACGAATGCCCGGGTTCAATTTGGTTCAACGGTTTGATCCGACTATTTAAGCGGGCCAACAACCTTAACAGCGCCGTTTTCAACTGTGGCTTCATCGTAACTGCCGGCCACGTCGCCAGCCGCATCAAACTCATGCGGGCCAACAGCGCCTTCATAGTTGACGCCTTTGCCTGCCTTGATGGCGGCAACAGCTTTTGCCCATTCGCCGGGGTTGATGACTTCGCCAGGGGCGGATGCCACATCGCGAATAGCCTTGGCAATTGCACCTCTATCAGCGCTGCCTGCCTGTTCAATGGCCAATGCAAGAATAAATGCTGCATCATAGGAGTTGCCAACAAATGGAGATTTGGCATTCACTTTTGCCATTTCCGCGGCTTTGTTAAACATGTCAGTTCCCATGCCACCGGAAGCGCCCGGGCTGGTAACAGTGAACTTACCGTCGAGTGCACCACCCATAGCCTTGGTGAATGCACTGGAAATCATGCCATCTCCACCGAAGAACATGTTGAAGTCACCGGATTCAAGAACCTGCCTTGTAATGGTCTGGCCCGAGCCATCGCCATAGGCAAGAATTACCAGCGCATCACCACCGGCAGAAGCAAGCGAACCAATTTCAGCACGGTAGTCTGCCTTGCCGTCTTCGTGGGCTTCGTTTCCGGTTACCTTACCGCCGCCTGCTGTGTAAGCCTTTGCAAACGATGCGGCAAAGCCTTTGCCGTAGTCGTTGTTAACATAGGTCAAAGCAACTGACTTGATACCTTTGGAAAGGATGAGGCGAGAAAGAACTTCACCCTGAAATGCATCAGACGGTGCTGTGCGATAAACAAGATCCTTGTCGTCCAGCGTAGTAATTGCAGGTGATGTGGATGCTGGCGAAATCATTGCAACTCCGGCAGGAACCGCAATACCATTGGCTGATGCAATGGTTGAACCAGAGCATTGTGCACCGACGATGGCGACTACTTTTTCAACATTGACCAAACGGTCAGCGGCATCGGATGCCTTTGTTGCATCCACGCACGTTGTATCAGCAGTGACAAGTTCAAGGGTTTTGCCACCCAAAACTCCACCAGCGTCATTGACCTGGCTAAGCGCAAGTTTTGCACCATCGGCAATTGGTGGAACCAGCGATTCAATTGGCCCGGTGAAACCACCAAGGAAACCGATTTTAATCTGTGCTGATGCCTGCAATGGCATTGCCAGGCTACCCAAGGCAACGCCTGCCACCAATGCATATTTGAATTTGTTGATCATTATTTTACTCCCATTTGTGCGCCCACCCCTATTGCCGGTGGTTCTGGCGCGATTTTGACCATGTGACCGGCACTTGTAAAGCGGCATTTATGCAATTACGCAACCCATTGAAGCTATGATTAATGTCGAAAAATCAACGAATGTTGTAATTTGCCGACTTATCAGGCCCAACTGGTGTGCTAATGTCCCCGGATGTTTAGAAAACGATTCATGTCTTATATGCCGTTCAGTTTTGTTGCGACAATCCTGATTGCTTTGGTAATTGCGCCCGTTTCGAACGCAAAAGCGCAAATTGTCATTGGAGTACTCACTGATCTGTCGGCCAAGTCATCAATCATTGGCAAACAGATAGAACTGGGCGCAAGGCTTGGCGCCGGTGCCCCGATTGCCCGGTCAGGCGCTGACGATACCCTGGTCGTGGTTGAGGACAGTGGTTGCGATCCTGATACCGCCAAACTGGCCGCCAAACGACTTGTCGAACAAAACGTTCGCATTGTTATCGGTCCGATCTGCAGCAAGGCCATGTATGCAGCGCTTGATATATTGTCGCCGGCAGGAATCCCTCTCGTCAGCCCGTTTATCAGGGCAACCCATATCGCACGAGGCAGAAAAGATGATGGCTGGCTGGCCTACACCCTTGCCGGAAGTGCCAATGCCGAAGGCGAGGCGATTGCCCGAATTCTGCTCAAACGCTGGCAGGGCAAGGCTTATGCCATTGCCGATGATGGTGGTGTTTATGGCCGCGGACTGGCCGACCAGTTCAGAACCCTAGCCGATCTCAGCGGGCAAAAACCGATTGCCAATGTCAATTTCAGACCGCTGCAATCAACCCAGATCGCCATGTTACGACGGCTGGCCAGGAGCGGGGTTGAGGCTTTGTTCATTGGCGGCGAAGCTTATGATGTTGCACAAATTGCCCGTGATGCCAAAAAAATCGGCCTCGACATTGAAATTGTCGGTGGCGAGGCGCTCGCCCTGTTGCCCTATGAGGACGATGCGACCAGCATTCCCGACGGCATATTGGCGGTGATGCCGGTTGACCCGGCGCTCTATCCCTCCTCCACCAAACTGGTGAACAACTTGAAGAGCGAGCGCCTGCAAACCACCGGTGGGATAATTCCTGGTTATGCGATGGTGCAAATCGCCCGGGCTGCAATAGCCGATGATCGTGTGGATTTAACCGGTGATGCTTTTGAAACCATCCTTGGTGCGGTTCGCTTTTCAAAAGACGGATATGCAAATGCCTATCCCTATCGTCTGCACATATGGGCCAATGGCCGGATAAGCCCAATGGGTGGGTTTTAGTCGATATGGGGGGAATAAGCGCGGGGCCACTTAATCTGATTACCGATGTTGCCGGGCTGCGGGTTGGCAATGCCAATGATGACAAGGTTAAAACCGGCGTCACAGCGCTCATTTGTGATCAACCGGTCACCGCAGCGGTTCATGTTATGGGCGGCGCGCCGGGCACCCGCGAAACCGATCTGCTTGCACCTGAAAATCTGGTCGAAGACATCGATGCACTGGTGCTGTCCGGTGGCTCTGCTTTTGGGCTTGATGCCGCATCCGGGGTGCAAGCCGCATTGCGGGAACTGGGCAGGGGTTTTGAAATCGGCCCGCACCGTATTCCCATTGTGCCAACTGCCATTCTGTTTGACCTGATCAATGGCGGTGACAAGGATTGGGGGCGTTATGCACCCTATCGCGATCTTGGATATGAAGCTGCAAATGTCGCATCTGCTGCCTTTGGCCTCGGCTCAACCGGAGCCGGGTTTGGAGCAATGACCGCCACATGCAAAGGTGGACTTGGGTCGGCCTCGACCATCATTGCTGGTAAAGATGGCGCAAACATTACCATTGGCGCACTGGTTGCGGTCAATGCCCTTGGCACGCCGCTTGTGGGAGATACGGGCCGGTTTTGGGCCGCTCCGTTTGAGCTTAATGAAGAATTTGGCGGTTATGGTTTGCCGTCACCGATGCCTGAAAATGCCCGTGAATTGCGCATCAAACATCGTAATTCTGAATCCAGCGGCGAAAATACCACCATTGCCATCATCGCCACCGATGCAAAACTCACCAAATCCCAGGCCAAGCGGCTGGCAATTGCCGCCCATGACGGTTTTGCCCGTGCCGTCTGGCCTTCACACACGCCGCTTGATGGTGATCTGATTTTTTCACTCGCCACTGGAACATCCGGCATTAAGCCTGAACTTGATGCGCAAATTGATCTGGGTGCGCTTGCCGCAAGTACTATGAGCAGGGCTATCGCGCGAGGGATTTATAACGCAAGACCGGCTGAAAACGACCATTTGCCCACATGGTTTGAAATGTTCGATTCAGGAAGTTCTTTCTCGTGAACAGTGATCATGCGCCTCAACCAACCGCATCACCCATGCGCTCGAACTTGATTCTGGCACTGGCGAACTGGCGACAGGCGTTCATATTCGGACTGATATGGGCATTGTTTCTCGCACTTCATACGGTTTGGTTTTTATGGTTTTCCGGTTGGCAAATGCCCGCTTCGATCGCCAGGCTTGCAT
>JALTNS010000180.1:4292-5680 GCA_027000565.1 Rhizobiaceae bacterium
GATCGGAAGTCTGACTGGTGGAACACTGGGCTGGCTTTTTGCCATCTGGTTTGCTGCAAGGCGGACATCCCACAAACGTTTTGCCGCAGCCCTTGTGCTCATCCTGCTCGCCACAGTTGGCATGACGGCTGGACTGTTTGCCCTGCACTACCGGCTTTATTACGCCCAGTGGCACATGCCGACTTTTTCGATTGGCTGGTTTTTTCAGTTTGCCTTTACAAGCCTTTCGGCACTCTATTTATTCGCGGTACAGGGCTTGCGCCTGTTATTGCCCTTTGGCCCGGTTGGTCTGCTGATCGCCGCATCGGCCTTTGTGCGACTGGCACCGCGAAATCCACAGAAAACTCGCGCCAAACGATGAATGCGACCTTATTGAGAATGTTATTTGATTGGCGTAAAGCCTAATCGAACAATTCACGTCTCCCGAACCGAAAGCAGCAATTATGATCCCCCGTTATTCCCGCCCGGAAATGGTCGCCATCTGGTCGCCGGAAAGCAAATTTCGCATCTGGTTTGAAATCGAGGCCCATGCCTGCGATGCACTGGCAAACCTTGGCGTTATACCTGAAAGTTCTGCAAAAAACATTTGGGAAAAGGCCGGCAACGCAACCTTTGATGTCGACCGTATTGACGAGATTGAACGCGAAACCAAACATGATGTCATCGCTTTTCTCACCCATCTGGCCGAAATCGTTGGTGATGATGCACGATTTATCCATCAGGGCATGACCTCATCGGATGTGTTGGATACCTGTTTTAATGTGCAACTGACCCGGGCCTCTGACCTGCTGATCAAGGGGCTGGACGGTTTGCTGGTTGTGTTGAAAACCCGCGCCATCGAACACAAGGATACTGTCTGCATTGGCCGATCGCACGGCATCCATGCCGAACCCGTCACCTTCGGGTTGAAAATGGCCGAGGCCTATGCGGAATTTGAACGCTGCAAAAAACGGCTGGAATTTGCCCGTGAGGAAATCGCCACATGCGCGATTTCCGGAGCGGTTGGTACTTTCGCCAATATCGACCCGGCAATCGAGGCCCATGTGGCCGACAGGATGGGGCTTGAAGTTGAGCCGGTTTCCACCCAGGTTATCCCGCGTGATCGCCATGCGATGTTTTTTGCAACCCTTGGGGTGATCGCCTCGTCAATTGAACGGCTGGCAACCGAGGTGCGCCACCTGCAACGCACCGAGGTGCTGGAGGTTGAGGAATTTTTCTCCAAGGGCCAAAAGGGCTCGTCTGCCATGCCGCACAAGCGCAACCCGGTATTGTCGGAAAACCTGACCGGTCTCGCCCGCATGGTTCGCGCCTATGCGATGCCGGCGATGGAAAATGTCGCCCTTTGGCACGAACGCGATATTTCCCATTCCTCTGTTGAACTGATGATC
>JALTNS010000181.1:0-1826 GCA_027000565.1 Rhizobiaceae bacterium
TTGAACTGGCGAACGTTTTCAATGGCAATGGCGGCCTGGGCGGCAAATGATTCAACCAGCGCAATTTGCGCATCGTCAAACGGGGCGACTTCTTTCCTGAACAGGCAAAGCGAGCCGATTGCCACATCATCCCGCATGACCGGCACGGCCAACAAGGTTCGGATGCCATCCCTGTCTACAGCCATGCGGCGAACTTCATTTCCCGCCTCATACAATTCGTCCGCCTGAAGATCAGTCAGGTGAAATGTTTGACTTTCAGTAACGGCGCGAACAATAACAAGCGGGTTGTCAATTTCATACCCGCCCTGAGCCTGGGACTGCAACTCATCACTTAATCCTCTGAAGGCGACCAGATGCAGTCTGTTTGTGTTTTCATCTTTGAGCATGAGAAATGTTTGAGGTGAAGCACACAATCGTTCTGCATAATCCAGAATAATATCAAATACCGGCTGCTCGTCATCCCGGCTCTGGCTGATCACATGCAGTATATCTTTGGTAGCCGCCTCACGTTCAAGACGGGTTTGAAGCTGGCGGAACTGGCGAACGTTTTCAATGGCGATGGCGGCCTGGGCAGCGAATGATTCAACCAGCGCAATTTGTGCATCGTCAAACGGGGCGACTTCTTTCCTGAAAAGACAAAGCGAGCCGATTGCCACACCATCACGCATAACCGGTACGGCCAATAAGGTTCGGATGCCTTCCCGATGAACCGCAGTGCGGCGATCATCATTTCCCGCTTTATATAATTCGTCCGCCTTAAGATCAGCTATGTGAAATGGCCGACCTTCTGCAATCGCGCGAATAACAATAATCGGGTTATCGATGTCAAGACCGCCCTCAAAACGGGAAAGCCATTCGGGGCTTAGTCCCCGGTTGGCTACCGGATAAAACCTGTTGTTTTTCTCATCATTGAGAATTAAAAAAGTCAGTGGCGAATTACATAAACGCTCCGCATTGTCCAAAATGACATCAAACACCGGCTGCTCGTCATCACGGCTTTGGCTGATCACATGCAATATTTCCGTGGTAGCCGCCTCCCGCTCAAGGCGCGCTTGAAGTTCGCGAAATTGCCGCACGTTTTCAATCGCAATAACCGCCTGTGCCGCGAAGGTCTCAACCAGGGCAATCTCGTCATCGGAGAACGGTTCAGGCTCCTGCCGGAACAGGATGAGGCATCCAATACCTTGCCCGGATTTCAGCAGGGGAACGACCAGGCAGGTTCGCATCTTTTCCACATCGACGGCGGCAACCGTAACCGGATCGCCCGCCAGGTATCTTTCCGTCTCCTTGAGGTCGGGGACATGGACATTTTTCCCTTCCCGGACCGCTTCAACAATGAGATAGTCACTGTCCATGCGCCAGACCCAGTTTTCTGACGGGAGAGAACGCTCTACCGGGCCCCAGGTCGCGACCTCGCGCAGATGCACGCCATCCTCGTCGACCAGGTCCAGATCCGCCATTGGCGCGTTGCAAAGCCGGGCCGCATTTTTCAGAATTGCGTCAAATACAGGTTTCTCATCATCGCGGCTTTGACTGATGACCTGTAATATTTCTCGGGTCGCCGCCTCGCGCTCCAGCCGGGTTTGCAACTCACGAAACTGACGGACGTTTTCGATAGCGATTGCTGCCTGGGCAGCGAAGGATTCAATGAGTTTGACCTGTTCGGGATCAAATGGCCGCACTTCCTGTCGAAACAGGGCCAGTACCCCAATGGCTCCATTTTGGCCCATCAAGGGAGCAAAAATAACTGATCGAATGCCAAAATCATCGACGTTGTTTCGAACAAATGCCGATCCGGATTTGTACAAATCGCTTTCAGCCATATC
>JALTNS010000181.1:1836-5671 GCA_027000565.1 Rhizobiaceae bacterium
TAAAGTTTACCTTCCAATATGGATTTTGCTGAATAGGAAGTGTCTGGATCCATTGGAAGGATGGCGGTGCTCAGGGCGTCTCCAATTTTTGCATTGATTCCAGCACTGCCAGCGAAGGACAGGGTTTTGTCACCCGGGCAACCCAACAGCAGGCCCGCGCTCGGCGCTTCACATAAAATACTCGCTCTTTCCAGAATGGCGTCGAATACAGGCTGCTCGTCATCGCGGCTTTCACTGATAACCCGCAAAATTTCGCGGGTCGCAAGCTCACGGTCACTGGCCTGTGATGCCCTGGAGTTTGTGTTGCCACCGGTTTCTGTTTTTTTGTCCAAGGAATAATCAACCCCAAATATCACTTCCGGATATCATTAGTACATGAACGACCGGGCGACAATAACATCCAAAGCGTGAACTTCGATAAATCGCTAATGCGAGCGTCGGTTGAAAATGAACTGCTTGTATTTTTTCATAGTGCTTGGGCAGGCGAACTCTATTCTGGTGGTGAGCGTTCCGCCGACTGAAGCCGATGGTTTCAAATGTCGTCAGGACGATTCTATCAAAATATTGCGTGCTCCTAAACCCTCCCAACCAAAAACATTCGCCAATACGACACCAGACACCCGGGATATACGGAACGCACTTTCCAGCGAAGGGCAGCTTTACCGGTCCGCTGGTGCTGATCCATGGCGGTATATTAAACCGACATTCTATAATGCCTATCGTGCCGAGATTGGCTACTCCGGCAATCCCGCCTTCAACAATCCATTCCTGAACCGGTCCTCGTCTTTTTTGTTTTTGAAAAACCAAAATGACAGGCTCTGCTTGAGCAGGTAATCGGTGATTTTTGGCTGAAACTGCTGCTTTCGCAATTCATTGACCTTTTCGAGCGCCGCGCCTGCCTTTTCGCTGTTTCCAAAAAGCCCGTAACTCGCCGCCAATATGAGACCATTGTTGCTGTTGTCAGGGACCGCGTCCCACGATTTTTTTGCGTGTCTGATAGCAGCGGCAAAATCCTCCATGCCAAAATAGGCATAGGCCAGCACGTTCTCTATATCGCTGGCATTGGCCGGATCAAGGCGGAGTGCACGTTCCAAAGGTTCAATTGCCTCTTTCGGTCTGCCGCCCAGAGTCAGAATTCTCCCAAGATCAAGATGGGCGGCTGAATTGTTCGGATCGAGTTTGATACTTTCCCTGAACTCCCCCACACTTTCATCAAGCCTGGGTGGTCGAACATAATACAACAGCAGCGCATTGACGGCCCGCGCATCGGCTGATTCCGGGTTGATCTTCAACGCCAGTTTGGCATAACGCAGTGCCATTTCACGTGCATCATTATATGTTGGAAGACCGGGCAGAGCCCCCCATCCAGAGCGAAATGACGTAAAATATGATCTGGCAAGGGTGGCTGCAGCACGGGCATAGTCGGGGTCAAGTTCAAGCGCCTGTTTGTAATATATGATTGCCGCGGCAAGGCTTTCCGGGGTGCGTTTACCGACAATTTCCTGCCCCTTGAGAAAGGTATTATAGGCTTCGACGCTTGTTGTATCCGGACTTTCTATTTGCGACACTTCCCTGGGCGCAAGGCTGAGCGAAAGGGCATCAACGATACGAGCCGATACCTTGTCCTGCAAGGCAAAAACATCATTTTGATTGCCATCATAACGCTCGGCCCAAAGTTGACCACCGGTTTGCGCATCGACCAGTTGCACGTTAATCCGCAACCTGTTACCGGCGCGGCGCACCGAACCTTCCAGAACGTATTTCACCCCAAGTTCAATTCCCACCCGCCTGATATCGATATTCTCGTTGCGGTAGCGGAAGGATGAATTACGGGAGATAACAAACAGGGCGGATATTTTTGACAGATCAGTGATGATGTCCTCAGCCATGCCGTCGGCAAAATATTTTTGCTCCGTATCGTTGGACATATTGGCAAACGGCATAACTGCAATAGAAGGCTTGTCAGGGAGTTGGAGAGGTGGATTTTCATCTGTTGTTACTATTGCATTTACGGCAATATCCGGCTGGTAGGACGATTGCAGCAACCACCACCCGCCAACGATGATGGCGAAAACAAGCACCACGGCAATTACCGCCGATTTACGAGCGCCTGCAAAACCCGCCGGCTTTTGTTCGATGGTCTGTCCAATTAGTTCGGGATCGGTCAGTACCTTATACGCTCGAACGGGCCGTTCAATATTTTTGACTTCAACCTCGCCAAGCGATTGATAGCCAACGTCAACGTTTGATTTAAGCTGATCATAGGCTGTGCCTGAAATACAAATGCCACTTGGTTCAGCCACTTGCTCCAGCCGGGCGGCAATGTTCACACCGTCGCCGAAAATATCGTCGCCGTCGATGATAATGTCGCCCAGATTGATGCCGATGCGAAACTGAATGCGGCGGTCGTTCGGTACATCGACCTCCCGCTCTTTCATACCGTTTTGTATTGAAACCGCGCATTGCACAGCTTCGACAACGCTGGGAAATTCAACAAGGACGCCATCGCCCAACTCTTTAACAATACGGCCGCGGTATTGCTCGAAGGCCGGATCAATTAATTCTGTTCGATGGGTTTTCAGCCGTTGCAGGGTGCCAAGCTCATCTGCCTCCATAAATCGGCTGAAGCCGACCATATCGGCGGCAAATATAGCGCTTAGTCGTCGTTCCATTTCGACCCTCCCTGATGGAAGTATATTCGTTGGGTAATTATTAATCTACAACGAATAGAACGCAGCTTAACGACATCAATCTGTAGTTGTGGCTTGAGCACTTGAATAAACCAATATTTTTTACCACTTAGTATCAACTGATCTCCCGCGCGGTAAGGCATGCAATCCATAAAAGCGTCAAACTCGGCAGTGACTTTCATTTTTATTACGGTGGTAATAGATATGCTGGGCATTGGGCTGGTGTGGCCGATATTGCCCAAGCTGATCGAGGAAATGACCGTTGGAACCATTTCCAATGCGGCAGTTATATATGGTTTGCTGGTTTCCGGTTACGCGTTGATGCAATTCCTGTTTGGTCCGATCATGGGAATCTTGTCGGACCGGTTCGGGCGACGCCCGGTTATCCTGATATCGCTGGCTGGTCTTGGGGTTGATTATATCATTCTGGCACTGGCGCCCAATCTTGCATGGATAATAATCGGTCGATTATTGGCAGGTATTCTTGGTGCCACGGTTTCCACATCCAACGCCTATATTGCCGATGTCACACCAAAGGAAAAACGCGCAGCGGCATTCGGCCTGATCGGCGCTGCATTCGGTGTCGGGTTCATTGTCGGGCCATTGGTCGGTGGTGTGCTTGGCGAAATCGATCTGCGTTATCCATTTTATCTGGCGGCATTCATTTCTTTTCTCAATGTGGTTTTCGGATATTTTGTGCTGCCCGAATCACTGCCGGCAGAAAAGCGCCGCAAGTTGCGCTGGAAAGAAGCCAATCCACTGAATGCGCTTTTGCAGGTGCGCCAATACGGATCGGTCGCGGCATTGATATTTGCCTTGTTCCTGGCCGGAATAGCGCAGGCCGGGTTACAGGCAATATGGGTATTGTGGAGCGGTGTGCAACTGGGCTGGACCATAGCCGATGCGGGTTATTCGCTTGCTGTGGTTGGTGTTGCGACGGTTATCGTGCAGGGCGGACTGGTGCGGATAATTGTGCCGAAGTTTGGCGAGCGCAGGGTGGTGTTTGGCGGATATATGATCAGTGCGATTTCTTTTTCAGTGCTGCCCTTGGTGACAACCAGCTGGATCGTTTATATTGGCGTGATCTTCTATATTATCGGCTGGGGCAGCGCTTCGCCCGCCTTACAGTCCTTGATGTCGCGGGC
>JALTNS010000182.1 GCA_027000565.1 Rhizobiaceae bacterium
ATATACTGGTACTGGTACGGACGCGAGACCGGTTATCTTCTGCGCTTAACCGGGAGATTAAACAACGCAACATTGCGGTGGCCGGTTCCGATCGCCTCAAACTTACCGACCATATCGCGGTACAGGATTTACTGGCATTGGCTCGGGTGATCCTGTTGCCACAGGACGACCTTTCACTCGCCGCAGTCTTAAAAAGCCCGTTATTCGGGTTTGACGAGGAATTGTTGCTTGAACTGGCTTGGGATCGCGGAAATAAAAGCCTCTATCAAGCACTTGCTGAACTGGCTGAAATTAACAGGGATGCCAAACAGGCTTTCGAGCATTTGCAGGTATTGCACAAACGTGCCGATAACTTGCGGGTACATGAATTTTATAGCCTGCTGTTAGGGGTGGACAAAGGGCGGCAAAAATTTCTCGCGCGGCTTGGTCCAGAAGCTGCAGATGTGCTTGATGCTTTCCTGGCGCAGACGCTCGATTTTGAAAATTCTGCTCTTCCAGGGCTCGAGAATTTTGTCGATTGGCTGCAATCCGCCGCACCGGAGATCAAACGTGAATTTGATCAAAAGGTGGACGAGGTCAAGATCATGACAGTCCATGGCGCAAAGGGCCTTGAAGCCCCGGTTGTATTTCTGGTCGACAAGGGTGAGGCCCCCTATCACGGACGTCACGACCCATCGCTGATTAAACTCGAAACCCTTGCAGAGTTGGAAGGAGAGGCAACTCCTTATCTCTGGGTTGCCGACAAAAGCACGATTGCACCGATCTGTCAGGATGTTCTGGCAGAAAACAAGATACAGGCCGAAGCAGAATATCAGAGACTTTTATATGTCGCTATGACCCGGGCCGAAGACCGCCTGATCGTTTGCGGAACAAGCAGAGAAAAAGGGCCTAATGTTAAATGCTGGCACAGTGTTATAAGTCATGCGCTGATTGACGATTGTCAGGAACATCTCGATGAAAACGGCGATATTGCGTTCTATCGCTGGCAACAATCCACACCTTCAATTGTAGCCGGTGAAGAGCCTGAATCCAAACAGGTATTGGAAAACTCTGTCGAAGTTCCCGACTGGATTGATAAAAAACTGCCTAAGGAACCGGGCCTGCCGCGACCGCTGACCCCGTCGGGTGCGCAAGCCTTGATTGATGCACAAGACTGGTCTCGCCAGGCAGCCTCGCCCTTGTCAGATGGCAAAGAATCCAACGCTTTTGCTTTGCAGCGGGGCACCGCAATCCATCGGTTGTTGCAAACCCTGCCGGAGATTGGCAACAAGCCAACGGCCCATGAAATTCATGAGCAGCGTTATGAAGCGGCTGCCCGCTATATGACGTCCTGTTATGGGGGGTGGGAGCAGCACAATGTTGACCGGCTATTGGCACAAGTGTTTTCGATACTCGAAGATCCGGATTTTGGTTATCTGTTTCAGCCTGAATTCTCTCGAGCCGAAGTAGCCCTTTCCGGCATGGTTGAACTTGGTGGTAATCCGCGGCTGATATCCGGCCAGATCGATCGGCTGGTTGTGGAAAACAGCCGCGTGACCATCATTGATTACAAAACCAACCGTATCGTACCGGACTCGGTAGATGAGATTCCCGACGCCTATTTAAGCCAGCTGGCACTATATCAATTGCTGGCAAGCCGTATTTATCCCAACCATACCGTCGAGTGCGCGCTTTTGTGGACAGAAACCCCCAGTTTCATGATTGTGCCACCGGCCTTGCTCGCGGCGCAATTGGCTAAAATCGAGCAACCGTGACAATTGCATTGCTTGACGCATGAAGCTGCACTACCTACGTTTCCTCCAACGAGGCTAAACACGATTCGTGCCTTCCCTGAATCGTATTTCCATTGGAGAAAATCATGGCAACACAAAAAACAGATAACAATAATTTTGAAGCAGAAGTTTTAAACTCCGACATCCCGGTCGTTGTTGATTTTTGGGCAGAATGGTGCGGACCGTGCAAAATGATTGCACCCAGTCTTGAGGAAATTTCCGACGAAATGAACGGCAAGGTTAAAATTGCCAAACTGAACATGGATGAAAACCCGGAGCTTGCAGCCCGTTATGGCGTTCGCTCAATTCCCACGTTGTTGATGTTCAAGGGTGGTGAGCCGGTTGCGATTCAGGTTGGTGCTGCTCCAAAAAGCAAATTGTCTGACTGGATCAGCTCTGAAATTTAGCACGGGTTTTCAAATTTATCGCCGCCGGTATGAGGTCATTTATTCCGGCGGCGTTTCATTTTGTGCCAGTGCATCACCGACCAGATAGAGTGTTCCGCAAATCAGCACCCGCGGTCCTGCCCCGGTCGAAGCATTCCAACTCCGGTTAATTTTCTCCAGCGCGGATTTAATTGAACGGTTGGTGGATGCGGAAAAGCCGAGATCGTTGGCAATCTTTGCCAGATCTCCAGGATCAAACCCGGCCTCACTGGAAGTGATTGGCACTGTGTAAATGTGAGAAACAAGCCCGGTAAATTCCTTGAGATAGCCAACCGGGTCTTTTGTTGTCAGCATGCCAAAAATCAGCACAACAGGGCGTTTGATTCGCTCTTGCAGATCTGACACAAATGCGGAAATCGCAACCCCGGCTCCGGGATTATGGCCACCGTCTACCCACAGTTCGCCGCCTTCCGGCAGGTGGTTTAACAGCTTTCCGGTTTTAAGCTGCTGCAACCGTCCGGGCCAGGTAACATTTGTCATGCCCTGTTCAATTGCATTGGTGGATATATCAAATCCGCCGTAGCGAACAGCAGCAATGGCGGTTGCTGCATTGATAAGCTGATGGTCGCCGGCAAGAATCGGCAATGGCAGGTCGAGCAGGCCGTTTTCATCCTGATATATAAACCGGCCGTTTTCCTCGTAGTGAGTAAAATCCTGTCCGCCAATGGCTATCGGCGCGCCGGTCTGCATAGCCTTGTTTTCCAGAACCTCGCGCGATTCATCGCTTTGTTGCGCAACAACAACCTGTACAGATTTTTTGATAATTCCTGCTTTTTCGGCTGCAATTTCAGCGACCCTGCGCCCGAGAAAGTTTTCATGATCAAGCGTTACCGGTGTGATCACGCTGGCGCGCGGCGATTTCATCACATTGGTTGCATCAAATCGCCCACCCATGCCGACTTCAATCAATGCCACATCGGCCTTGTGTTCTGAAAACAATACGAATGTTGCAGCGGTTAATATTTCGAACACAGTGATCGGCGTGCCGTCATTGGCTTTGGCGATCCGGGAAAGCGCGTCGGCCAGAACATCGTCAGCAACAATCCGTCCACCACCCTCGGTGCCAAGACGATAGCGTTCGTGGTAGTTCACCAGATGCGGTGATGTGTGCACATGTACCCGCTTGCCCTCCGCTTCAAGCATTGCCCGGCAGAACGCGATTGTCGATCCCTTGCCATTTGTACCGGCCACATGGATGACCGGCGGCAATTGATCCTGCGGATTGCCCAGTTTGTTCAGCAGCCCCAATATCCGCCCGAGAGAAAGGTCGTAACCCTTCGGGTGAATTTTCATCAGTTCATCAATTACCGCAAGCGCCTTGCTGTTTGCCATAGACTGTCCGGGCATTTTCAGGGAAGTGGAGTTTGTTGAGGTTCTTAGCTGGCAGATTTTTCCGCATCAGAAGAAGCTTCAACCGGTGCATCCTGTTCTGTATCCGACATTGGAGCATCTTCCGGTGTGCCATCTACATCAGGTGCGTCAGCGCCTGTTTCGCCATCAATTTCGGTTTCCACAACATCTGTAACATTGTCATTTACCGGTTGTTTGGTGAGAATCCCGACAATGCGGGCAATAGTCGAGCGCATGTCGAGCCGCGACACGATCATGTCGACCATGCCGTGCTCCTGCAGGTATTCAGAACGCTGAAACCCTTCCGGCATTTTTTCGCGAATGGTTTGTTCAATTACCCGAGGGCCGGCAAATCCGATCAACGCTTCCGGTTCGGCAATATGAATATCGCCAAGCATGGCGTAAGATGCAGTCACGCCACCTGTTGTCGGATTGGTCAATACAACAATATAGGGCAGCCCGGCTTCTTTGAGCATTTGCACGGCGACGGTTGTGCGCGGTAATTGCATCAGCGATAAAATGCCTTCCTGCATGCGTGCGCCGCCGGAAGCCGCGTAAAGCACAAATGGCGTCTTGCGTTCGATTGCAGTTTCCATTGCGGCAATGATGGCTTCACCGGCTGCCATGCCAAGCGATCCGCCCATAAATGCAAAATCCTGCACTGCGCAGGTCATTGCAATGCCTTCAACCTTGCCGGTGCCAATTAATACGGCATCATCAAGTTTGGTCTTTGCCTTGTTGTCCTTGAGCCGGTCGGTATAGCGGCGTTCATCGCGAAATTTAAGTGGGTCAACCGGTGTTTCCGGATTGGAAATTTCTTCAAACTCACCATCATCAAAAAAACTGGTCAGCCGGGCGCGGGCACCAATTTTCATATGATAACCTGATGAGGGTACAACCCAGAGGTTTTGTTCAAGGTCCTTGTGAAAAACCATTTCACCCGATTGCGGATCCTTGATCCACAGATTCGACGGCATATCTTTTCGGGAAAGAAAACTGCCGATTTTAGGGCGAACAATATTGGTGATCCAGTTCATCAGTACATCCAGTTATTTGTCATCTATAATATCTGATAAGGAGATTGTGGCGATAATGCCGTTTGTTATTGCTTCCCGCTTCCAGCTGAATGCACACCTGCGGCCAGCTCGGCCACCAGCGAAGTGACATCCCTAATGGTTGAACCGGTTGCCAGATCATCATCATCGAGACTGTTTGCCACGGCTTCGACAAGTGCTGTACCAACCACAACCCCGTCGGATGCCCGAGCGATGGCAGCTGCTTGCTCAGCTGTTCTAACGCCAAATCCGACGCAGATTGGCAGGTCGGTTTCGGCTTTGATATGGGCGACGGCGCGGGCAACATTGTCGGGATTTGGAGTTGCGGTCCCGGTGATGCCGGTAATCGACACATAATAAAGAAAACCTGAGGTATTGGCGAGCACCCGTGGCAGGCGCTTGTCATCGGTCGTCGGGGTCGCAAGACGAATAAAATTCAGCCCCCGTTGCATGGCAGGAATGCACAATTCCTCATCCATTTCAGATGGCAAATCAACGATGATAAAGCCGTCCACCCCGGCCTCTTTGGCGTCGTCAAGAAATTTCTCGGGTCCGTAGGTGTAAATCGGATTGTAGTAACCCATCAACACGATGGGCGTTGTATTATCAGTTTCACGAAAACTTCTTACCATTGAAAGGGTTCTTGCCATTGTGTGCCCGGCAGCAAGAGACCGAAGTCCTGCGGCCTGAATGGCCGGGCCATCGGCCATCGGATCGGAAAACGGCATGCCGATTTCTATCACATCGGCCCCGGCCCCCGGTAGCTGTTTTATGATCTCAAGCGATGTTTGATAATCGGGGTCGCCGCCTGTGAGATAGGTAACAAATGCCGGGCGGCCTTCATTTTTCAACGCGGTAAATTTAGCATCAATGCGTGTGGTCATGTTGCGCCCCCCAACATACCCAGCGCTTCGCTAACGGTGTGGACATCCTTGTCGCCGCGGCCGCAAAGGTTCATCACAATGATCTGATCTTTTGCCATTATTGGTGCACGTTTGATCACTTCAGCCAGCGCATGGCTTGG
>JALTNS010000183.1 GCA_027000565.1 Rhizobiaceae bacterium
CCTATTTTTGGCTCAAGGTAAAAAGACTTTAATTCCGTGTCACCGTGTACCGATATCGATGATCGACGAGTTTTATAACGATCAGGTAATTCGTAACTTGTGACATAATCGAAGCCACGCACAACGCGGGTCGTAAATCGTCCATTTTTATCAGTTTGTACATGAATTGTATGAGTATTTCGAGTTACGGTAGGTGATCGATAATTATTCTGCAACATAATGTGTACATTTTGGATTGGTTCTTTTGTCCTTGCATCAAGGACCATCTGCGAGAGCTTTACCGTACTCCAAACTGGAATATTAATGTTTGTTACTTTTGACGCTTGAACGTAGGCAATGTTTAAAGGTGGATCAATGTAAAGTTCAAATCCATCTGGCACTTCACAGTGAGGAACTTGAATCGTTCCTTCTGCAATAACAGGAATTCTAAAGTTCCCTTTTTTATCAGGATGAACTACTGACTGCCCAAGTAAGTAATTGTCCGGTTTTTCTATTGTTCCAGTGAAAGAGCTAATTGTTAAAGAGATTTTTGTCAGGTCAACCTGGCTCTCTTGAGGAATATTTAAATGCCCGTCAATTGAACCAACCCTTGCCAGAAACAGTTCTTTTGGGAACTGCTTAACTTCATGATTAAAAATAAAAAACTGCTTTCCCAAACTCGGTTTGGTTACTTCCAAAGCAGCTATGTTTTCTTGCTTAAGCCCTACAAAATGCACTCGGCCTTCAGCATCAGTACGATTCGTAAAATGCTTTCGAATTGGCTCTGGAATGTTAACCATAATTTTTCGTGAAGAATGCCGAGAGGTCACAACAGTAACGTTGGCGTCCGGACAAGGTGTCCCGTCTGAATTGCGTAACAGAAATTCGCCGGTTGGTTCTGGTTGCATTTCTATCTTGACGGGCTCTGGTAATCGTAGATCAGAAAGCAGGTGAGTCGTAAGAGCGAAGCCGGGCTTTCGGACCCATATCTGATATTGTGCCTTCGAGTACTTCAGAGATCGTTTTAGTTTAGATTTGAGAGGCTCGAATCTAAAACTTCCATCGCCCACCGATTTCGCTTGAGCAACGACAACAGGGCCAGCGGTATAATATTTCGAAGGAGGATCTTTTGCGATGGCTAACCAAACCATCGCATCAGCCACCGGTTTCCCATCCTTTTCAAACAATTCTCCACGCACAATGGTGCCATTTGCCTTGGCAGCCGGTTCCTTTTGTTGATCAACAGCCGGGCTATTCTGTGACGTTTTAGAGGTGGCTGGTTTTTTCTTATCTTTTTTCTCAGGCCTTGCCTTGAGCCGTTTGAAGTTGTTGTTCCGCATCGATTCAAGTTCCGATTGTTGTTGTTTCGAAAATGAGCCAAGCCCAATCTCGCGTTCATCCCCAGGTTCCAGATTGAGCGATGCTCCAGGCAGCGAAATGGTAATACCCCCCGTACCACGAAAGCTACGGCTAATTCGAGTCATATAAATTGATGGGACTTGATCATAGTGAAAGATCAAGTTTTGGTTTTGTTCTTTACGGTCACTCCAATACTGGTTAATGGTAATTTCCGGCCAGCCCTCTTTTGCTTCAATTTGTGTTGTGAGGGATGCTGTCTGTTTTTCGCCAGGAACGCTGTCAAGAGTAATCGTCAATCTTGCCCAAGGGAGCAAATTTATTTCCCGATTTGGTTTAAGTCGGTCACTTGGCACAAGAGAAAAACCAAATTCAGGATGCACCGCGAGAACAGAGTATTTCTGATTTTTCGGCGGATACAATTCATACTCGCCCGATGCGTTTGAAATTGCCATGATATGTTGAAGTCGGTTACGGAGTTGCCCATTCACAATCGCCATGCCATAGGTTTTGTAAGAGATCGATTCGTCAACCGGTGTGATGAGTACTACCTCTGCTCCCTTAACAGGCTTGCCTTGCTTGTTCAGGATCTTTCCCACTATTTTTAGAGAGGGATCGAAACGCAAATCCTCATCAGAGGCAATTTTGTCGTAACGTAAACCTGCCTGTAGCCTCAAACCGCCTACACTATGCCCGGCAAATTTATACTTGAGTCTCAAACCCCAGAAAACTTTCATCGCTGCATCAAAGTGACCGGTTTCACGTGCACCGCTGGTAAAATAAAAAGCAATCTTTACTTTGGTTGGATCAGGGATCGCAGCGAATATTTTTTCGATATCCTCCCAGGAAACAATCTTTTTTCCTTCTAATAGAATCACATTCTTAGCCACAACAAACCGAATTCCAGAATCGTCAACCTTCAATATTTCCGGCTTTGATTTCTTTGCAGGCAATTTAAATTCAACCACGGTATCACCAGTCAAATCCAAATCGACCTTTTTCGTCTCTTTGCCAAGTGTCACTTCTACCTGCTGTTTCTCTGCACCAGGTTTCAGATCAATCGCTAAACCGCGGTAGATGGCTGTGCCGCCTTCCTTGGTTGGTTCGATGAGGGCTTTCTGGTCGAGCAGATCGGAAGATTGTCTTCCAGGTGCTGGCTTGAAGGGAACGCGTTGTCGTACTTTCACGTACTGCATTCCCAATCGAGGGGGCAGGTCAGCAAGAGATGGGAGCTTACTTAAATCGCCGGTGATTTTTACGATAAGATCGTGCCGTTTCGGAAGCACGATTTTTACATCTTTTTGACCAGCTTGCAGATCGTGAACAATAGCCTTGGCTCCATCGGCTGCTTCAATGATAAACAGGTAATACGAACTGGTTGATAATCGATTCAACTCGAATTTTCCTTGTTGGTCAGTTGTGGCAATTGTTTTTTTCATAAACATTGTCCCGGAAACCCCGCTCTTTCCGTTAACGCTTACTCCTTCCATGTAACTTTCAATTTTCGTCTGAAAAGTGGCACCAGCCGCAGGAGTGCCGTCGGCATTGAGTACTACACCGGTCGTTGGTTTGCTACGAATCATTGTCAGTCGCAACACTTCTCCCTCTTTAACTTCCAACCGCGCAGTTCTCAGTGGTTGATAGCCGGGGGCGGTGAGTTCCAACTGATACCGTGCCTCTGCAAGATGTTCCAACAGGCATTCGCCTTTGGAGTCAGTCTCCTTATTCTTAATATTAGTGCCCCCAGTTCCAATCGCATCAAACACCGGATGAGCAGCCAGCGTGGCTCCTGCAACCGGTTTGCCCTGCTCGTTGGTCACTTTCACTAATTCGCTGAAACCTGGTTTGAGAACGATGGTGACATCATCAATTGTATCGCCCGGCTTGACATCAAACGGGCCAAGCCCCACCGGCGCGTAATCATCATGAAAGTACCTCAGCCAGATTTCCCCGGCTTTTGTCTTGTACGAAAAACGATCCGTGTACTGCTCATCCACACCTGTCCCAGAATACGTTTTGTCATAACGAGCGGAGTAGTACATCCACCCTTTGGTTGTCGCAGGCGAACCATCTTCCAGCACGATCCGACCAGAAATCGTTGCGGCCTCTTTGGCTTGGTTTTTGTTATTTTCTGATACCTCGCTCTTTTCCTGCGGATGTACCGGCAGATCTTTTATCTCAACCCATTCAAATTTGCGGGTCTGGAATTCGAAGTGATCGATGTCGTCTTTTTTTAGATCGGGAAACTGCCATTTCGTTTGGTACATAGTATAAGCACCAAATCCTCGCTGACTATTTCCTATATGTTGCTGCCCTTGTTTATCAAAGGCGACTACACGCACGTCAACAGATTTGAGGTTGTGTGAGGAAAAAACGACGAGACCCTTTTCGGTATCAATCGATTCGGAAAGTATGATGGATTGTTTTTCTTCAACTGAACCTGTTGCACCCCCCTTTCCCGCATTGCTTAACCGACGTTTCCATTCACCAGCGGCAACCCCCACTTTCAAATTGAACGAATTTCCTGAAACCAGAAAGCTTTTCGAATAATACCCCGGCGGATCATTTTGATTTTTATATACAGGGGTAACCTCATTCGAAATGGATGTGTTTGATGTCTTCCACTCAACTGTTGCATCCTCGGGTAGGTCATGAATTCTAAACACGAGATGCCGTTCGACATAATTCTGAGAAGAGTTAAACAATGTACCTAGTGCTCTACGATAAGGCACATCCGTTTGCAGCTTCCCTTGAGCATCCCACCAGCGGGCAGGTTTTTCGCCATACGATCCAATCGATAAAACTTCAACCTTGCCACCAGAGGGAATTTCTTTTGTGGCAGCAATTTGTTTTCGCTCACTCGGCGGATGACTCTTTTCATCTGGTGCTCCCACATGTGAGTGAGCAGTCTCATGCCCGTGCAACTGCGGCTGAGCCGGCAGCTTGACCTCGACCCATTCATATTCGCGAGTCTGCAATTCGACGTGAGCGATTTCATCTAAATTCAAATTGCTGAAATGCCATTCTGATTGATACAGTTGCTTATTGCCGCTCCCTTTTTTGTTTGAGCCTGTGTGTTGCTTGCCTTGCTGATCAAGCATAACCAATCGATAGTCAATGTCCCCACGAGTATGCGAAACGACATAGACAGTATCATCACCATTGCGAATGGCATTAGAGACCATCATTTTACCAGCACTGTTTGCGTAAGAAGCACCGCCAGAGCTTGGTGCCCTCCCAGCGGTATGCCATTTACCGGACGCAACTCCTACTTTAAGATTGAACTCAGTGGCATCGCTTGGCAACTCGCAATGCGCCTTGAAGAGTTGCGAAACAACTCCACCATACGTTCCTTCCGGTTGCAATCCATAAGCAGAGGCAGAGGAAGTCGTATCAATGGTCCTAAAGGTTACATGGGCATCTTCAGGTAAATCATTGATTCGAAACATGAGCTTTCGATAGATTTTATTATCCTTAATTGTCCCATCTGCCATTTGCACAAAGCGTTGCCATCCTTGATCGGGTTGTTCTGAAGATTGTAATGCTCCCTTGCCGTCCCACCAACGAGGTGGTTCATTACCGTCTGTGCCGATGGCTAGTATTTCTATCTTCCCTCCAAAAGAAAAAGACTTGTGTGAACCGAAGTTTGTAGTAGTATCAGCCCGTGTAGACCACAAGACCGGGCTACAGACAAGTAGTATTGCGAATAAGCCGAATGCCAATCCCATGCTTCGGGAGAAACGGACCGGTTCGCGGAGTGGTTCGCCGAATAGTCTGGCGACGCGGCGGCGAACTTCTGAGGGGGAGCGGCCGTTGGCTGCCAACGAGGTGAGGTCGTGGCTGTTGGTGGTTTCCGGTTTGGCGAGTTCGACAACGCGAAGCAGTGCGGTCGCGTATTGGATTCGCCGGTTTGGTGCTGAGGCTGTGTTTGTGTTGCAGGTCATTTCATCACAACAGTATTCACGCAACGTGCTGATGCGACGGCTCAAATACCAGATCGCAGGATTAAAAAACAGAACCGCTTCGGCGAGTCGTTGTAGCAAATTGATCCACATATCGTATCGTTTGATGTGAGCCAACTCATGGGCAAGAATCAATTCCAGTTCGTCAACGCTCAACCCGCTTAATGCAGAAGTGGGAAGCAGAATCGTCGGCTTGATCAATCCCACAACGGTCGGCACGATAATCTGCTCTGCTTTGGCGATGATCGGTACGATTTTCACGTTCCACTGTTGAACCAACAACCGCAGCGAATCCACCAGCGGCCCTTCATTCAAAACTGTCGCAGAAGCAACAAGGCGGTTCGCTTTGA
>JALTNS010000184.1:0-2930 GCA_027000565.1 Rhizobiaceae bacterium
GGGTTTATCACCGTGCGCACCCTTGCGCTCCTCCGGATTGATTACCAGCACAATTGTTTCACTGCGGCCCTGCAACAGCGGTATCGCGTCATTGACGGCGCGGACGGATTTTTTACCACCATCCCAGGCGATCACCGCCTTGCGGGTTTTCATCGTCGGACGGCCAATATAGGGTACAATATATACCGGACGGCCAGAGCCAAACAGCACCCCTTCCAGCAGTGATTCCTGAAACGCGGTGCTTTCCGCATCCGGGTTGGGTTGACCGATGAAACTCAAATCCGCGTGACGGGCAAAAAATGACAGCCGCGCCGGTGCCTTGGCGGCGCTGCAACGAATTATTTCGCTGGCATGATCAACCCCTGCTTCTTCAGCAATCCTGTTGAACTTCTGCACGGCGGATTCTGCTGAATGTTGAACAATTTTTTGCTGTGCCTCGGTCAAACTGGCCGGAAAATCAATGCCAATATAGGTTGATATGGTAGATTTAAGCGCAAGAGCGATACCGCTCACCCGCGCTTCCTGACGTTTTGCCAGCGACACTGCAGCATTCACACGCTCGACACCAGCAGCACTGTCGTCGAGGTGCACAAGAATATCTTTGTAGGACACAGCTTTCACTCCGAAGGTTAAGTCGCAGTGTTTTTAGCCGGGTTTTCAGTCTCAAATAATGATTCAGGTCAATTGAACACGGAAATTCATCCCGCAGGCATCGCCGTTTCAACCAGCTTGGCCCAGTAGGAACAGCCAACCGGAATCGCCTCATCGTTGAAATCATAATCTTCGTGATGCAATCCGGCGGTATCACCGTTGCCCATGAAGATAAAGGCGCCTGGACGGGATTCGAGCATGAATGAAAAATCCTCACCGCCCATTACCGGTGTCTGATTGGTATTGACCTTGGCATCACCGGCAATTTGTTTGGCGACCGACGCGGCAAAATCGGTTTGTACATCGTGGTTGAAAGTCACCGGATAACCACGCTTATAATTGATTTCAGCCTTGGCACCGTGGGCTGCAACAAAACCCTCAACCACTTCACGGAAGCGTTTTTCCACCAGTTCGCGGGTTTCAGGGGTCAGGGTGCGAACCGTGCCGTGAAACGATGCCGACTGCGGAATGACATTATAGGCCTTGCCGCTGTTGATGGCGGTTACAGAAAGTACCGCGGATTCCAGCGGATCAACATTGCGCGATACAATCGACTGCAATGCCTGCACAATCTGGGTTGAAAGTATTATCGGATCGATCGACCCGTGCGGGAAAGCCGCATGCGAACCAAGGCCCTCGATATTGACCGTAAACTCATCGGTAGCAGCCATCAGCGCGCCGGAACGAATGGCAAATTCACCAATCGGCAGCCCCGGCATATTGTGCATGCCATAAACTTCCTGAATGCCAAAACGGTCCATCATGCCATCATCAACCATTGCCTTGCCACCGGCACCACCCTCTTCAGCAGGCTGGAAAATCACCACGACAGTGCCATCAAAATTGCGGGTCTCGGCTAAATATTTCGCAGCACCTAGAAGCATCGCGGTGTGGCCGTCATGGCCGCAGGCATGCATGATTCCGGGTTTTTTCGACGAATAGGGCCGCTCGATGTTTTCCAGAATGGGCAAAGCGTCCATATCTGCACGCAGGCCGATCACCTTGCCGCTATTATTGGTCTTGCCCCTGATAACGCCGACCACACCGGTTTTACCGATTTCGCCAACGATCTCGTCAACTCCAAATTCTGTCAGCTTGTCGCTGACCAGTGCTGCAGTTTCTTCAACTTCGTAAAGCAGGCCCGGATTGGCGTGAATCTCCTGGCGCCATTCGGTAATCTGGTCATGAAAATCGGCAAATCGGTTAATTGTCGGCATCGGAAAACACTCGTAATTGCTAGGGATGTGAACGCACCAATTTACCGGCTCGCCACCAATATGCAAGAGTTTGGTAAATTATTGCGTTAAATCGGAGGGCGTTACTCGCCTGCTTCCAGTTGCAGGGCGCGAATACGCTCGGCCAGGCTGGAGATTTGGCCATTACCGTTGGCCTCACCGGTCTTGGGTTTGTCTTTCTTGGCGGGCTTGCTTTCTTTGGCAAGAATTTTGTTGATGATTGAATCATCCCCTTCCAGCAAAGCGGTCATCGCCGTGACCTGGGCGGCCAGATCGTTGATGCGCTCCCGCAACACCGCATTTTCACGCCGCTCGCGGTCCCATTCATCACCGGATGAAAGCTGAATGGCGCTCAATTCAACCTTGAGCGCATCGCGTTCATTTTCAATCTTGGCTATGTTATTTTCCAGCGATTGTTTTTCCCGCCTGATATGTGACAGGGCTTTTTCCACATTATCATTGGACGCATCATCAAGCAGTGCTTCCATATTGAGATTGGATTGCGCAAGTTGCGCCTCTAGCTCAATTTTTTCGGCCTTTACTTTCATCAGCTCCATTTCGATTTTTGACGTCGATGAGCTGGATTTTTTGCTGCGATCCCGACTTGCCGCCAGTTCGCGCTCGCGCCGGTCGAGTTTTTCTTCCCGGTCGATCAGGGTTGCTTCTGTCTTGGTCAAGCGTTTGTCGAGCTCTTTGGCACGACGTGTCTCGGCTGCCAGTTCGCGCTTGAGCGCCTTAATTTCAAGTTTCAACTGACCGGCTTTTTTGTCTGTCTCAATCCGGTTTTTATTAATCCCGGTCATTTTGTCAGTCAGGTTCTGCAATTGGGTATCACGAGCAGCCAGTTCAATCCGACGACCGTCAAATTCATTGGTTGCAGCTCTGAAACGCTGCTCCAGTTTGTCAAGGTCGGCTGAGCGTTCTTCAAGCACCGTTTCTGTTGACATCAACCGGCGGGTTACTTCGACCAGATCCTGCTCGCGCTGGCGCAATTGCAGGCGCAACTCGCCAGCCTGTATTTCCAGTTCACTGAGGTTCTTGGAC
>JALTNS010000184.1:2940-5642 GCA_027000565.1 Rhizobiaceae bacterium
TCTTGGACTTATCCTGGGTTTCATCGGCAAGACCCGCCAGTTCATCACGGTTCTTGTTGATTTCAATCAGCTGTTCGGCAGCTTTCTCCCGCAGTTTTTCAACACTCATTTCAAGCCGACGGGTACTCATTGCAAACTCGGCCCGCAACTGGTCCTTGTCCGCCTGAATTTCGTTAAGGGTCAGCGGTACAGAATTTTCAATCCGCCGTTTGGTTAAAACAACCGCACGTCGCCAGATCGCCGGCGCTACCATCAACGATAGCAGGGCAGCGGCAAGGAACCCGAGAACAAAATATAAGACACCTTCAAGCACGGCAATTCCGTTCAATGAGATTTGAAATGGTTATATAGCAGTTTATGCCACGATCATCTGTGCATTTCCACGCAATGCTGCAATCATCCTTAAAAAGCCCAACACTGCCATCAAATTCAGCAACGCCAGGCAACAGGACAACGTTTATCAAAACGGGTTCCAGGTGGCATTGCGGCGTAGTTTCAGATAACCGACATTAACCCCGAGTCTGGCTCCAATGCCGGTACGAACAGGCACCAGAACCACCCGGCCGCGTTTCATCACTGTCATACCCAGTCCACCAACCAGATAGGCTGATCCGCTGACACCCAGAAAACGCCTGTAAACCTCGTCCGTATCATCCAGATTATAAACAAGAATCATGGTACGGTTGCCATCGCCACCGTAGTCCCAGCCAATGGTCGGACCCTGCCAGTAAACCTTGTGATCGCCGGCGTTTTTGGTAAACAAGGTACCCTCGCCATAACGCAACCCGCCAATAAAGGCGCCAGAGGCTTCCTCACCCAGAATATAGCCATTGGGCATGCCACGTTCGCCAAACACCCGCTCTATCATCGTTGCAAGGCCTGTGGTGGTGCGGCCGAAAAATTTATGGCCGGCCTGAACGATTTCAGATTTGGAAAAATTATCCTCCGCAGCATTTGCCATCGGCAATTGTGAAAACAGCACCGCGAATGCCAGAGCAATTGTTAAAAACATCGCGGTAATTTCATTGAGTTTTTCTGTGATTACTTTCATGTCAGCAATCCTTCACCGGTTGGTACACATTACAATTCCCGGGTTATTATCAGCAAAAATCAGGCATTCCTGCGCCATAACAACCCCACAGCTGATCACAATATCTATCCAAACCTTTTCGAAGTGGTGAACAAAACCTTCACAATATCGATAGAATTGAATTTATTTTACAAATTTTGGCAAATCAGCCTGCTTTTTCCCAGGCGGCAAACACTTCGTTAAACACCCGTTCGCCGGGTATCCCTTTTTCCAGAGTGATCAAAGCACGGCGACCGGTTTTATAACCAAGCGGAATATCAATCCACTCGCGGCCTTTCATCAACTGGGTATTACGCTCCACCGCCTGTGGCAGATTATTCAGCGCAATCAGAAATATCCCGTCTGCAATAGTGGCCGGAACACCCACAAGGGCTTCACCACGGGCTTCTTCGCTTTCCTTGAATACAAAGCGCTGCACCTTGTCGATTGATCCGCCGGCAAAATCATCCGGCACAGAAAATACCAGTTCAATCAGATGGCTGGCCGGTAATGCCTGATCGGTGTTTCTTTTAATCGTCACCAGCAACACAAGGCCGCGATTGGCAATCTCAACTTTTGCCCTGATGGTCGGTTCAAGGGGCTGGCCTTCACCCGGCGCTTCCTGAACCACCGACCAGACAACGGTTCCCACATCGACGGTGTTTTGACCGGCCGTCGAACCTTCCTCATATAAAAAGCCCTTTTGCGCAATTAACGCAGTTGCATTGGACGAAGCCACATTGCCGGTTGGGTTTTCCTGAACCGGATTGGCCTGTGATACCTGCGGCTGTTCCTCTTCTGCACTTTTAACTTCAGGCACAACAATGCGGGTGGTTGTGACCGGCGAAGGTTCAAGTCCGGCAGGCAGGGTGTCGGTATTTTCCGGCAACGGGCTTGCTTCCACTTCCTGACCTTGTGAATTCAACCGCTGGTCAAATTTTTCAACTGCAGCCGGTTCAACCGTGGTCGAAGCGCTTAATCCTTCGTCGCTTTTAACCGGACTGGAGGTTTTTGGCGTTCCGTCATCGGCCATCGACTTCACATCAGCCATCTTGGGATCGTCACCACCGGTTAGTCCGGCAATGGTTTGCGACAGAAAATCCCGGCTGGCCCAAAGGGCCGCTGCCCCGCCACCGACAATCATCAGGCCAACAACGATCATGATCACAGTCGACAATCTGCTCGATTTCGCCTGTAGCGGAAGATTTTGCTGCGGCTCATATATCTCATCTTCTGCAACCGGTATCTGCACCTGTTCATCATCAAACTGGTCCAATGGTGGTGCAGCCTGCACCGGGGGCGAATAGGGTGTTTCACCAATTACCGGTGCTTCCACTCTTGCCGATGCAGCAGAAGGCAGGTTTCGCGGAATTTGGGTTGTACGGCCAATATCCGCCGGTTGCGCAGCCTGTGGCGGCGAACTGGCCGGTTGAACAGCCGGGTTTACCGGCGCAACTTCCGGTTCACTCGCTGTGGCAACAGTTTGATACTCGCTTTCAATGCTGGCAATAGCAGCTTCAAGATGCGCCTTTTGAGTTGCAACCGCATCAGCAGACATTGGTGGATTAGCTGATTCAAGCTGTTGACCGATGGTCGCGCGCGCGCGCTCATATAATTTTGCACGCAGTTGTGG
>JALTNS010000185.1 GCA_027000565.1 Rhizobiaceae bacterium
CTTTCGATGTCGCAATATCTCGGTTCAAAAATTCCGCTTGGTGATGATATTCGCAGTGCGGTTTATCAGGCGCTGGATGAATAAGTTTTTGGCACTATAGCCCGAGTTCATCGCGTTGTTTGCGGGTGAGTTTGGCTGAGATTATCTCATGTGCCTGAGTGATATAGGATTTAACATCCTCGTCATTCATTGCATCTTGTTCTTGTAACTGCACCCATTTGGCCCGGGCAAGATAGGGAGCAGGAATAATACCTTCCTGTTCGATCAATATCGAATAGGAAAAATCAGTACACTTGAACGAAATCCGTGAACCTTCTTCCGGTAATGACTTGCCCTTGGTATTTGGCCCCCAATATGAGGCAATGGCAAATATTTTATCGCCGACCTTCCATACATGGGCCCCACCCCATTGGATAACCTTAGTGGTGGCTTTCAGACTGGCGCAAAAGCTGTTGAAGTCATCAAGTTTCATGCAACCCCGTGGTTCCCTGCTCAGCCGCAGGAAGTGGACAGCTGATACCGATGCCGCCAATGCCGCAATAACCGTCCGGATTTTTTGCCAGATATTGCTGGTGGTATTCTTCGGCGAAATAGAAATTATCCAGATCGGCAACTTCGGTGGTTATTTGCCCGCGGGCATTTTCGCTCAATGCTTTCTGGTAAACCGATTTTATGGCAATTGCAGCAGTTTTTTGTTTCGGCGATGATGTGTATATTCCTGACCTGTATTGCGTACCGCGATCATTGCCCTGCCGCATGCCTTGCGTCGGATCATGGCTTTCAAAAAAAGTCGCAAGCAATGTTTCAAGGGAAACCATTGCCGGGTCAAACACAACCAGCACCACTTCGTTGTGACCGGTCAGTCCGGTGCAAACTTCCTGATAGGTCGGGTTTTTTGTTATTCCACCACCATAACCAGCAGCGGTGACATAGACGCCGGGGGTATTCCAGAAAATCCGCTCCGCTCCCCAAAAACAGCCAAGTCCGAAAACAATAGATTGCATATTATCCGGATATGGTGCTTTCAGCGGCCTGCCGTTGACGAAATGAGTTTCAGCTGTTGGCAGTTCGTTATCGCGACCGGGGAGCGCGTTTGCCGCATCAGGCAATTTATATTTGCTGGTCAGGCGGTCGATTAAAAACATCACTATTCCTTTAAGCGTATTGCCGTTTTATCAAAGTGCATCAGCGTTTTTCTGCAAAACGGCCAAATTTGCGGCGACGCGGCCGACCCAAAAACAATAGTATTATTGCTAGCACCCCAAAAAACAGCCAGGTTGGCCAGCCAAGAAAAAACTGAATGCCCGGATCCCAGATCAGCGGATGAACATATCTTTGTACCGCCGCCTGGGCCAGCTGGATACTGGAAAAATTGATCCCGGCCCAGGTTGCCCCAAGCGGGGTTACCACTATTTCGGATGCGCCGATAGATCGGGTAATATCCATAACCGCTGTTGCAAGCGCTATGGCCAGCGCAAACAATCCAAGCACCCGCGCCAAAAACGAAAACATATCCCTCTCCAATTCGAAATATTCTGTGTCGCCACTAAATATCGACAACCTCTGGTGTTCGCAATAGGACTTACAGAACTTTGATTGAAGTGTTACTTCGATCACGAAATTGGGCATATTTACGTGATCAGGAATATTGTTCGACCGGTAGCCAATATCAGACGAATCGCGGTAAGGTCTTGTTATGTCGAAACGTGTCACAGGCCCTGAACTGGAGCGGTTGATTCAGCTGCTTTCGCGCTTGCCCGGCCTGGGTCCGCGATCGGCCCGTCGTGCAGCCCTTCATCTGGTTAAAAAGAAAGAGCAATTGCTTGTTCCGCTGGCTGCGTCCTTGAATGAAGTGGTCGAGAAGGTCGTTGTTTGTGAAACCTGCGGCAATATTGATACAAGCACACCCTGCACCATATGTTGCGATCCGCGCCGCGATGTTTCAACCATTGTAATTGTCGAAGATGTTTCTGATCTTTGGGCACTTGAGCGGGCTTCCGCCACTCGCGCGTTCTATCATGTTTTAGGAGGCACGCTTTCTCCGCTAGATGGCATCGGACCGGAGGATCTTGCAATTGCATCGCTGATTGACCGGGTGGCAAAGGGCGGCGTAAGTGAGATCATTATCGCTGTTAATGCAACCGTTGAAGGCCAGACAACTGCTCACTATATCACCGAACAGCTGGAGGAATTTGAGCTCTCCATTTCGCGGCTGGCGCACGGGGTGCCGGTGGGTGGCGAGCTTGACTATCTCGACGAGGGCACTTTGTCAGCCGCTATGCGTTCGCGAACATCGTTCTAAACCAAAAAATCAAGGGCCTGAACCATGGCGAGTGATGATAAAACCGAACAACGGATTGCTGACCTTGAAATTCAAATGGCGCATCAAAGCGAGACCATTGATACTCTCAACGAGGCTGTCGTCGAGCAATGGAAGACCATTGACCGGCTGTCCCGGCAGGTAAAGGTCTTAAATGAGCAATTGGTGTCGCTGGAAGACGACGCTTTGGCTCATAAAGTCACCAAGCCGCCGCATTATTAATATTTGGCGATTACTTTGGACCAATTGTTTATAAAAAGTGATGCAGAAGGTATTGACCAATTGAAAATTAGGGATCATACTTTGCGCGACTGCTCAAAGAGGAAAGTTTATTTGGCAGCGCCCTATACGCGCCAGTAATTTTCCTGACAGCGTGGTGTTGAGTGTTGTTGTGACAATTGACGAAATGCGCCGCCCGATATCGGGAGAGCAGTCGGAAGGAGGAGCCATGAGTCCACCTGAGAGTAAAGTTTGACCGGTTCCGAAGGGAAGGTCACCGGTTGTTCCGCGGGCTTAAAACACCAAATTGCAGTTCAGCCTGAGTAATGTTTAAAATTTGAAATGAAGATCGGATGGAGTGCACGGGATTTTGAAAATCTGACCAGATGTTTGGTAATCCTGTGATTTATGAAAATAGCCGCTTTTGCAGGCCTGTTTCGTGAATCATCCTGTACATACAATCCGAACCATATGACCGGTTTCCCCGGTTGGATTTCACCCCGTCGGCGCAAGCTTACAGAGCGCGACGGGGTACCTTTTTGAATTCGTCAATTCGTTCATAATCGCTGACCAGCAGATGCAGCGGTGGCTCATCTTCCAGAACATCAGAAAATCGCGCGATCGGTTCGGCAAACACATTGTCCGTTAGATCATCATTGACGGTGGAAACCTCGCCAATCAACACATCTTTCTTTTCGGCCCAAAATGCGTGCCAGACACCCGGCACAAGGGTAACACTTTCGCCAGGATCAAGTTTTAACAACCCACCTGTCGGTAGTTCCCGCATAACCCCATCGGTTGGCACCGTGACCTTGGCCTGCCTGTCGATATCGCCTTTCGCATCTGCCATGAAAAGCTCCAGAACCAGCTGACCGCCGCCGCGATTGATGATGTCTTCGGCTTTGATCACGTGGCGGTGCAGGGGTGATTTTTGATTTTTTCGTGAAATCATCAGTTTTTCGGCATAGAGCATGCCGCGCCCGCAGGTTAAATCACGCGCATTGCCATTGCGCAGGGTAAATAGAAACAGGCCAAGATCATCAAACCGGCCTTTGCCATAATCGGTAATATCCCAGCCAAGCCTTGCATCCACAATGCCCGGTGGCCGAGCCTCCGCCAGTTTTTCAGGTGACCAATAGGCAAATGGCGGCAGGACATAATTGAAAGAACGAATAAATCTGTCGGCTTCGCGAATGATCTGGTTAATTGTCGAGCGCTTCATGGATTTTCCCGAAAATCAGGTGGGCGGTCCCATATCTGCCCTATCTGGAGGACGCGATTATCCGGCAATGGCAGCCACCGGGGTGCCTGTAATTTTTGCCAATGCCTGTTCCGCCAGTGCATCACGCTCAGAATGTTCAATCCAGCCACCGCCGAGAACTCGCGACTTCTGGCTGTCGTCAGCATAAAATACACAGGCTTGACCCGGTGCAATGCCGTCTTCACCGGTTGTCAGTTCAACACAAACCACACCGTTTTCGATATTCAAAATCGCCGGTTTTGGTGCCCGGGTGGAACGCACGCGGGCATGAATTTCCAAGCCGCCCTCAAGCGCATCTTCCAGGGTTGAATTGCCGATCCAGTTGACATCGCGCAAATAGAGCTTGTGGGTTTCAAGCGCTTCTTTTGGCCCGACAATTACCCGCGCATTAGCGGAATCCAGATAAACCACATAGAGGGGCTCACCAACCGCCACGCCGATTCCACGACGTTGGCCGATCGTGAAATTGATAATGCCCTTGTGAGTACCAAGCACCCGTCCGTCTATGTGGATTATCTCACCGGCTTCTGCGGCATCCGGCTGTAATTTGGATATGACATCAGAATAGCGGCCCATTGGAACAAAGCAGATATCCTGACTGTCGCTCTTTTCCGCAACCGAAAGTCCCATGCTACGGGCAAGTTCTCTGGTCTCGGCTTTTGGCCGGTCGCCAAGCGGAAAACGCAGAAAATCCAGTTGGTCCTGGGTGGTCGTAAACAAAAAATAACTCTGGTCACGCTCGGCATCAACCGGGCGGAACAAAGCGCGACGATTACCCTCTACTCTACTTGCCACATAGTGTCCGGTTGCCAGCGCCTCGGCTCCAAGCTCCTTTGCTGTTGCCAGCAAATCGACAAACTTGACGGTCTGGTTACAAGCGACACAGGGTATAGGTGTTTCGCCATGAATATAACTTTGAGCAAATGGATCGATGACCGACTTTTGAAATTTTTCTTCATAGTTGAGCACATAGTGGGGAATGCCCAGTGTTTCAGCGACCCGCTTGGCGTCGTGAATATCCTGACCTGAACAACAGGCCCCCTTGCGGTGAACCGCCTCACCATGATCGTAGAGCTGCATGGTCATGCCGACCACGTCATAACCTTCGGCTTTCAGCAGGCCGGCGACAACGGAGGAATCGACACCGCCAGACATCGCCACAACTATGCGGGTGTCTTCAGGGCGTCCGGGAAGTTCCAGGCTGTTCAACATGGTTCACTAATCTGCAAATGTCTGTATTTTACACGATATGGCATGTCACAGGTGTTTCGACAAGGTGTCGGTGTTCAACAACGGGTGTTATGTCGCAACAATTATTCGGTTTGTATTGTAGCTTTTGGCCTTATCTTCAGTTGCGCAAAGTGCTCGGAGATTTGCCAAATTGTTGCCTGACGGCCCGCGAAAATGCCGATGATGATGAAAATCCGGCCCTGACGGCAATTTCCTGTACTGATAATCTTGTGTCGACCAGCAGCCGCCGAGCCAGTTGCAAACGCAAATACCGGTAGTATCTTCCAGGTGATGTTGCCAGTGCCGATTGGAACAGGGTTTCAAGAGATCGGAGCGACAATTTGCTACGCTTGGCAATTGTTGCAATCGACAGTGGATTGTCGAGATTGGCTTCCATCAGCTTGATGGCCGATGCAACCCGTGGTTCAAGAACATCGAGCCTGCCAAGGGCGGCAAGCCCCTGGGCATCTGTTGGTGCATGAATGTCGTCGTAACTGAAGACATTGGCCACCTCCATGGCAAAAGGCGCACCCTTTCGTGCACGAATAAGGTGCAACATGAGGTCAAATGCCGGAGAAGCTCCTCCGGTGGTAAACCGGCGACCATCAACC
>JALTNS010000186.1 GCA_027000565.1 Rhizobiaceae bacterium
GGTTGTAGTGGTGCCGGTGAAAAACTCATCGACCAGCGCCGATGACAATCCGACGGCGTCAAATATCTGCGCCCCGCAATAGGACTGATAGGTGGATATGCCCATTTTCGACATCACCTTCAACAATCCCTTGTCGATGGCTTTGATGTAACGTTCAACAACTTCGAACTGGTCAACTTCGTCTGGCAAATCGCCATCAGCGTGTTTTTTGGCCAGGGTATCGAAAGCCAGATAGGGGTTGATCGCCTCAGCACCATATCCGGCAAGCACTGCAAAATGGTGCACTTCGCGCGGTTCGCCGGATTCAACGACCAGACCAACCGATGTGCGAAGCCCCTTGCGTATCAGATGATGATGAACCGCAGCGGTTGCCAGCAATGCCGGAATGGCAATGCGGTTGGCTGAAAACTGCCGGTCGGAGAGGATGATGATGTTATAACCCTCCGCTACCGATTTTTCAGCCCGGGCACAAAGCTGATCCACCGCACCGCGCATGCCGTTTGCCCCCTTGACGGCATTATAGGTAATGTCGAGGGTTCTGGTCTGAAACTGGTTGTCGGCGATGTCGCCAATGGCACGGATTTTTTCCAGATCGTCGTTGGTCAGAATTGGTTGACGCACCTCAAGTCGTTTGACATTGGCAAGACCCTCAAGGTCAAACAAGTTGGGGCGGGGGCCGATGAACGATACCAGTGACATGACTGATTCTTCGCGTATCGGATCAATCGGCGGGTTTGTCACCTGGGCGAAGTTTTGCTTGAAATAACTGTAAAGCAGTTTCGAGCGTGAGGAAATTGCCGAAATCGGTGTATCTGTACCCATTGAGCCAAGGGCTTCCTGACCAGTAATCGCCATTGGCAGCATAAGGAATTTCAAATCTTCCTGGCTGTAACCAAATGCCTGTTGCAGATCGAGCAGCTCGGATTTGGATTTTTTGCGGGATGCACCGCGCTGGCCGGGCATGTCTTCCAGTACAATTTGCGAGCGGGCCAGCCATTCGGCATATGGATTGGCGTTGGCCAGCTCTTTCTTGATTTCCGCATCGGAAATAATAGTGCCTTTTTCCATGTCTATCAGCAGCATTTTGCCCGGCTGCAATCGCCATTTGGTCACAACTTTTGCATCGTCAATTGGCAGAACCCCTGCCTCGGATGACATGATAACCGTACCATCATCGAGCACCACATAACGGGCCGGGCGCAATCCATTGCGGTCGAGCGTTGCACCAATCTGGCGGCCATCGGTGAAAGCGACCGCTGCCGGGCCATCCCACGGCTCCATTAATGCTGCGTGATATTCGTAAAAGGCCTTGCGATCCTCATGCATCAGCGGATTGCCGGCCCATGCCTCGGGGATCAGCATCATAACCGCATGGGCCATCGAATATCCGCCCTGCATCAGAAATTCGAGCGCATTGTCAAAACAGGCGGTATCAGACTGGCCTTCGTATGATATAGGCCACAGCTTGTTGATATCGTCGCCAAACAGCGGTGAAGAAACTGATGCCTGCCGCGCGGCCATCCAGTTGACGTTGCCGCGCAGGGTGTTGATTTCACCGTTATGGGCAACCATGCGGTAGGGGTGAGCGAGTTTCCATGAAGGAAATGTATTGGTCGAAAACCGCTGGTGAATGAGCGCCAGCGCTGATTCGAACCGCGGGTCATTGAGGTCATTGTAATAGGCGCCAAGCTGGTAGGCGAGGAACATGCCCTTATAAACAACAGTGCGGCAGGACAGCGAGACCATATAGAAGTCCTCGCGCCGTCCGACTTTTTCTATTGCCGCATTGGAAATGACCTTGCGCAGAATGAACAAGCGGCGTTCAAATTCATCTTCGTCTGCAATCGACGCACCGCGACCTATGAAAACCTGCCGGTGGCGCGGTTCGGATGCGGCAATATCCGGAGCGGTGGAAAGGCTTGAATTATCAACCGGCACATCACGCCAGCCAAGTAATATCTGGCCTTCTGCCCTGATTGATTCTTCGACCACATTTTCAAGTATGGCAGCAAGTTCGTCATTGTCCGGTATGAATATATGGGCAACCGCATATTCGCCGGGCTGGGGTAATTCAAATCCGAGTTTTGCGCATTCTTCGACAAACAGTTTGTGGGGAATTTGCACAAGCATTCCAGCGCCATCACCCATCAGTGGATCGGCACCAACTGCACCGCGATGTTCAAGATTTTCCAGAATTTGCAGGCCGTTTTGAACGATCTTGTGGGATTTTTCGCCATACATGTTGGCGATAAAACCGACACCACAGGCATCGTGCTCGTGGCGCGGATCGTAAAGACCCTCGCGTTTGGTGGCGGATGTGGGTTGGTATCCGGTGACAGATTTTGCCATTGTGCCTTTGCTTTTGCCGCCGATTCGGGGTTGCATGCCGGTCATCTCTATCTCCTTAATCAATCCCCGCAATTTGCGGAAAACTGCCTTTATAGTTCGCTGGCTGACAGCGGTCGTTTACCTGCCGGGTCGCATGAATAAATGCGGCTCGTCGAGCATACCGGCTTTCACCGCGCTCATATAGAAGTTATGACCGGAATGGCGCCTGCCATGGTTTCCGTGTCAATGCCGGGCAATTACAGATGCCTGGTGGCACATGATTGCATCGGTTGGTCAGTAGTTTTGGCTGATATTTGCCCCGCCGGGACTGCCATTTTATTGTGACCCCGTTCGAAACCCGCCCGCAATTAGCAGAAAATCGTGGTAAAGGTTACGAACTGATAGGACAGCAATGCTGTCCTATCGCGCTGACTTTGCCAGAATTTGCGCCGGTGGGCAAGCATTTGTCGGGTGAAAATATCGACCGCTGCATGATTGTTCACGGCAATGGACTGATTTTGTTGATTTTTTCAACAGGATTGGAGGATTTGCGACAAATTATGCGCTTTCCTGATATCGGCTGAGTGATTTCGCGAATTTTTATCCTAATACTCCAATTTGGGTATTGAAATTCTTCCCTTAGGTAAGTTAGTCTGGTAACTGAATAAATTGTCGCGAGGCGTATTCCAACGGCTCCGATCTGGTGTCCAACGAAGATGTGTTTTGCCTATTATGTGATCGCTGCCCCCGGTTGCATAAAGAAGTACGGGGGAAATGGATCTGAGTTTGACATCAACTGCCTGGCTTCAAGAGTAAAATCCTGGAGCCAGGCTTTTTATTGGTCGATATCAGGTGCCGCTGGATTTATTCGCATGCAAAATGAATTATTGATAACGGACATTTCACAAAATATTTATGTCAAATTACCCGAGCTTGATTTCCAATCTGTAATCAGTTCATTCATGTTCGTCACATCCCGGACAGCCCCGGGTAAAACAGTTTAACATAATCGGAGAATTTCTATGTCAGTTAATAAAATCGCCACTTCAATGATTGTTGCCGGTGCTGTTGCTACCGCTCTTTCAGCTGTCAGCATCAGTTCTGCTTCTGCTGCTGCAAAAGAAAAATGCTACGGTGTGGCGCTTGCAGGCAAAAATGATTGCAAAGCCGGAGCCGGAACCACTTGTGCCGGTACTTCAAAAGTTGATTATCAGGGTAACTCCTTCAAGGCCGTTGAAAAAGGTACCTGCCTGACCATGAGCCTGCCGGGCGGTCGTAAAGGTTCCCTTACTGCCCTTACCCGTGATATTCCTTCATAAGCGTGATTGAATAACCAATAGTCTGGAGGCCCCGATACAAGTGAATAATTCAAGTTCAATTGCTTCGGGGCCTTTTTCTGTTCTACCGGACGTGCCTGCGCGCGCCGGGGCAGGTCTGAAGGCCGAACATGTGGAGGAAATTCTCCACAGCAAGGCGAATATCGGATTTTTCGAAGTTCACGCCGAAAACTATATGGGCGAAGGCGGGGTTCCGCATCGCCAGTTGGGCGATATTCGCGATAAATATCCGTTATCCCTGCATGGAGTGGGGCTGTCGATCGGTGGCGAGGATCCGCTGAATGAAGCCCATCTTCAAAGGCTTTCCATACTGAACAAACGGTATCAGCCGGGCTTGTTTTCTGAACACCTGGCCTGGTCTAGTCATGACGGCACATATCTGAACGATCTATTGCCGGTTCCCTATGATGAGGCCACGCTCGAGCGGGTGTGCGATCATATTGACCGGGTTCAGGAAGTTGTTGGTCGTCGGATGCTGCTCGAAAATCCGTCGACCTATGTGGCTTTTGAGCAATCGACGATGAGCGAAATCGATTTTATTTCGACAATCGCAAAACGCACCGGTTGCGGACTTCTGCTTGATGTCAACAATATCTACGTGTCAGCGGTCAATCACGAATTTTCTCCGGAAGACTATCTCGATGCCTTTCCGGTTGAGCATGTTGGTGAAGTGCACCTGGCGGGCCACGCCCCTGATGAGGACGAGGCCGGTCGGCCATTGCTGATTGATGCCCATGACCGAAAAGTCGCCGGGGTTGTCTGGAAGCTGTATGAGCGGTTGATTGCCCGGGTGGGTGCTTTGCCTACCTTGATTGAATGGGACAATGATATACCCGCATGGCCGGTGCTCTTGGCTGAAGCAGCCATTGCTGAACAAATCATGCAAAAGCACGGCGAAAGTGTAAGATATGCCGCCAATGCCTGACGCAGTGACAGCTGATATAGGGCAATCCGGTTTTTCAAACGCCGTGCGCCATCCTGATGTGGCCACACCCGATGGCTTGATTGGACCTGACGGCGCGCCATCGGACAAACGATTTTCGGTCTATCGCAACAATGTAATGTCAAGCCTGATTGATGCGCTGGCGGCTAATTTCCCGGCAATTTTGCGATTGATTGGTGATGAGAATTTTGTCGTACTGGCGCGCGATTTTGTTATTCAAAACCCGCCTGAAGTTCCGATGCTGTTTTTATATGGCGAGCGGTTCGCGGCTCATCTGGAACAGTTTCAACCACTGGCGGATTATCCTTATCTGGCCGATGTGGCGCGGGTGGAATTCGCATGGTTGCAATCCTACCACGCGGCCGATGAAAGTGTGCTGGATAGTGCAGAACTGGCAGATGTGGCTGCGGATGTGGTTGGTGGTATTAAATTTTCACCCCATCCGGCCACTTGGGTTTTCCGGTCAAAATGGCCGGCTGCGACGCTGGTATCCCGCAACCGCGAAGAGGGAGATTGCAGCGACATTGATCTTACAGCGGGCGAAGATGTGTTGATAACACGACCCTTTCTCGATGTGGCGATGCGCATTCTGCCACCGGGTGGATATGAATTTACAACCGGTCTTGCCGGTGGTGCAACGCTGGAAGAAGCTGCGGGAAGTGCATTGGCGGTTGTCGAGGATTTTGATCTTCCAGGGCAAATTGCCGGCATGCTGGAATGCGGAATTTTTAGTGAAATAAAAAACGGATAAAAACCATTTATTTTTTGGGAGACAATGATGAGTATTGATCAAAACAGCGCGCCGACAAGGGGAGGTTTTATTGGCCTCATCCAGCGATTGCATAGCGGGTTTTTTGGCGGCCTTGAGCGGGCAGGTGACAGTTGGCTATTGGGGTTTGCCGCCCGGTTTGCATTTTTCAGCGTGCTTGGCCTTTATTACCTCAATGCCGGTTGGCTGAAACTGGGAGACGGTATTACAGGTTTTC
>JALTNS010000187.1 GCA_027000565.1 Rhizobiaceae bacterium
TGGAAAAGACCTGTTTCCCGAATATAACAATTCCATACTGAGCAATAACGGCGACATGCTTCGTCAACTAGCAAAAGAGTATTTAACACGGATGTTTATCAGTGCAACTGTCGAACGGGAATTTGGTATTTGCAAGGTGCGCTCTTTACTACTACAGGGAAAGGCGCTTCTCTATGATTTGGAATTTCTGAATGTGGAGCCGCAGCAACTGGTAGAATGTGTCAACCAAATTATTGATTGGCGGGAAGTGTGGTTCTCAAATCGACCAGACAATTTTGAATTGCAACAGTTTCACAATAAATTTTGGAAGGCCTTGTCTGACTTTATTGGCGAGTATTTTATCTCAGCCCCTTTAAATCTGCCAGAAAGAAGTCGCTTCTTTGTCAGTCACAATATTGAACTTCGACATGGGGAGTTGGTAAATGGCACATCAAGTGGACCAAAACTCCCATGGGTACCCAAAAGTTTTGCGCGAAAATTGATAGCCGTGCAACACCGATTGAACAAAATTACAGTTACAGTTCCTATTCAAACGCTTGGCGTGCCAATTGTTGTTAAAAAGTCTTTTGAATATACGTCTGAGGCCGTTGAATATAATCGAAAATATTTGCCACATTTTATGCCTTTGACTTCAAGCTTGGTATTAAAATCATGAACGTGCTCCATGTGCTGTGGTCTTTTGAGTTTGGTGGAATACAACGTCTTGTAATTGACCTTTGTCGTGAACAAAAAAAAACTGGAATGAAACCAATGGTCCTTGTCGGACGCGCCAGCGGCAATATGAAAGATCAGTTTGATGCCCTGGACATCCCGATATTCGATGCCACGTTGAAAAATGGTTTTGATCCGGGCCTGTTTGTTTCAGCAGAAGTAAAATCTGGCATATCGAAGGCAGATATTGTGCATATCCATTCTTATTCACCAGCAAGTTCGCGATTGGCCGCAAAAATTGGCTGTCCAATAATTTACACTGATCACGGTAATTATGGATTTGGGCGAAATCGAAATTGGCGTGACAGATTCAAATTTAAGCTACAGGCGCGTTTTTTTAAGAGTCACATTGCACATATGACATTCAACTCAAGATTCACCAGGGATACAGCTCTCGAATATTTCAATCTGGACGATGTCACGAAAAGCGTCGTCTATAATGGCATAGATTTGTCTCAAAATGAAAATCCCGATGAGTTGAGTGGTGTTGATTTGCCTGCACAGGCGAAGGGAAAATTCATAGTTGGCACATCAAGCAGGTTTGCCGGGTTTAAACGCATCGACAGATTGATCAGTGCATTTGCCGCGATGGAAAGCCTTGATGATTGCTGTTTGCTGCTGGTTGGCGATGGCCCGCTTCGGGCCGATTATGAGAAACAAACAGAGGAACTTGGTATTGCTGACCGGGTAATATTTACCGGATTTTGCAAAAATGTGCGGGACTATCAAAACGCAATGGATGTTTGTGTTTTTCCATCCTGCGGAGAGCCATTCGGATTGGTTGCGATTGAAACGCTCAACCTTGGCAAGCCTACTCTTGCTTTGCGAGATGGCGGCGGAATAGCAGAAATTATTACCCCACTCGATCCCGATGATGTGGTGGATGGTGAAAAGGAACTGGCGCGACGGCTTGATGAGTATTACCACTTCTGGAAAGAAGGAAGTCCTGAAAAATCCATCCGGTCCAAGGACCGGCGCCATCATGCCGGGAAATTCGACATTAAAAATATGGCAGCCAAATTTGGCGAAATATATGATTCATGCCTGCACTAAGACCAGCTGGAAATATAGGAAAATATAAATGCTGACGTTGCAACACCATTTTGGCAAATATTATTATGCGGTTCTAATCAACCCCGTTGATCGCATCATGAAATTCAGGTGTATTATGAAATATCTGCGGCGACTTCAAAAGGGTGGCTTGGTGCTTGACTACGGCTCTGGCGATAGGCCTCTGGAGCCCATGCTAAACGAACGTTTCGATAAATATATTGCTGCTGACTATGAAGCATCCAATGCAGGTCATATGCGGCGGCCTGATATCCCAATTGTTGACTACAAGTTGGGTATTGAATCCAATTCTTTGGACTGTGTTATATTGACGGAGGTGTTGGAGCATATTTACGAACCTAAAGCAGCGTTGCAAGAGATCAACCGCGTACTTAAACCCGGAGGCTCTTTGATCGGCACAGTGCCTTTTGCGGTTAGCGAACATGAGCCTCCTTTTGATTTCCACAGATATACATCGTTTGCTCTCAAGCGAATGTTCGATGAAACGGGATTTAATCTGGTTGAACTTGAATATGTTGGGGACAGTGTCGGTGTTGCGATAACGAGTGTTGGTCGAGTTTTTGATGTTTTCACCAAGGCAATACACAAACTTAAAGCCGCAAAACTGGCGAAGATTGTGCAAGGTGTAATTCGGCTGCCTGAAATGATTTACTACGGCGCAGTGCGCATTGGACTGGACCCGGGCAAAATAGGCTATTATCGCAACTACCCACTTGGATTTGCGTTTCATGTCACCAAACCAGTTGATGATAGCTAATGTGCGGAATTAACGGCATATTTCCGCTCGGTGGTAAGCGGGCAGAGGGGCTTGCACTACGCGTTGAGACGATGAACGATCTCATACGCCATCGCGGGCCTGATGATGAAGGGGTATGGAGCGACCCTCAGGGATATGTATGTTTGGGTCACCGGCGGCTTTCGATCATTGAACTTTCCAGGCGTGGTCATCAACCGATGGTGTTGCCGGATGGCACTGCAATTGTTTTTAACGGTGAAATCTATAATTTCAGGGAGCTGAAAAAAGCCCTTCCGGATTTCGACTTTCAGTCGGATTCAGATACCGAGTTGATCCTGGCGCTTTATCAGCAAAAGGGTGCTGATTGTGTTGATGATCTCATCGGGCAGTTTGCCTTTGTTATTTGGGATCCGAAAAAGCGCGGGTTGTTTATTGCCCGCGACCGGATTGGCAAAAAACCGTTTTACTTTACCAGCCTTGGCGGCAATTTTGCATTTTCTTCCGAAATCCGCTCTCTGCTTTCCCTGCCGTATGTTAAAGGGAAACTCGACGAAAAAGCGTTTTATTATTTTTTGACCTTCGGATTTGTGCCGCCACCGATGACTATGTTTGATGGTATCGCCAAGCTTGAGCAGGGGCATAGTTTGTGGGTGGATGAAAACGGTGTTGGCGAACCAAAACCCTATTGGTCGGTTAAGTTCCAGGACACACCCAACAGTGAAACTGAGTTGATTGACGCGATCCGGCAGCAAATTGAGCGTTCCATGGATCTTCGTATGGTCAGTGATGTTCCGGTTGGTATATTTTTGAGCGGTGGAGTGGATTCGACTGGAATTGCTACCATGATGAAGGCCAGGACTGACAATCCGGTTCGATCATTTTCAATCAGTTTTGCTGACCAGCCGGATTATGATGAGGCTGCTGATGCACGTGCGACAGCAAAACGGCTGGGACTGGATCACCACGAGCGGGTGGTGACCCGCGATGATATGCGAAAAATGATTGGCGACATTGTCGGGGTGCTGGATGAGCCATTGGCCGATCCGACCTGCATTCCGATATACTTTTTGTCTGAAATGGCCAGTCAGAAAAAAACCAAGGTGGTTTTAACTGGCGATGGCCCTGATGAGTTGTTGCTGGGATATCGCAACTGGCGGCGTTATTATAAGGCCTATCCCTGGTTTCGCCGATACAGCAAATTGCCCGGGGTTTTGAAATCGGCTGGGTTGTCGCTTGGAAGAAAGCTGACCGATTCCCCGCGAATGGTCGATATGCTTTATCGGGCTAATCGAGGGCAAGAAATGTTCTGGGGCAGCGCTTCAAGTTTTCGGGAAAGCGAAAAAACCGGGCTGCTGCATCCTGAATTTGCTGAACGTGCCCGGCAATGGGATTGTCATGACGTTGTTGCGGGATTGCGTGCAGACTATGATCGTGAGAGTGGTGGGTTTGATGGTTCAGATCCCAACTGGATGGCCTATCTCGGTTTGCGATTTATGATTCCAAATTTTTATATGCACCGGGCTGATCGGCTGGGGATGCATCATTCTGTGGAACTACGGGCTCCCTTTCTTGACCACAATTTTGTCAATCTTGCTCTGTCGATTCGCAGCGAATGGAAGATACGCAATAATGTGCCCAAATACATTTTGAAGCGGGCCTTTGAGGGGCTTGTGCCTGACAAGGTGCTGTATCAGCAGAAAAAAGGTTTTTGTGTTCCGCTGCGTGAATGGGGCGAAGATATAATGGTCAGTTACATTATGGAAAACCTTGATGAGGTTTGCTCTAAATCGCGATTGTTGAACAAACAGGCATTGATTGCTCAGGTTGAAGAGTTTAAGCGGGGTAATTCGTTGCTGGCCGATAATATGTGGACGTTGTATTTTCTGATTGCCTGGATGCAAAGATGGATAACAGATTGATTTTCGCAATAATTTTTTGGCAATGTCGGGAACAAATTCATGTGTTCAGTAACAAATAATAGGCGTGACTAGTGTAGATGTAAACTTCCGACATGCTCACCGCTAGTTCATACTTTTCAAGCTGGACTAAACAAAACCTTCTTACAGAAACCGGATGGTTACAAACGGCTGCTTTCTGCAAAACGGTTACGACAAAATGGAGAATCAATAAATGGCTGTAGGAAATTCCGAGTTCTCTGAAGCTGATGTCGCAGATTTCTATGACAAGATGGTCTTTCCATCGAAAACCAGCCACAGGGCCTATGAGGCATTGGTACCAACCGATTTGCAGGGCAAGAGAGTCGGGGATTTTGGTTGCGGGCAATCGTTGTTTCAAGATGTTTTTGAACGGTTGGAGTATGATGCGGTTTTCTTGGATATTGCTCCCAATGTTCTCAGCAGAATAAAATATGGAGAGAAGGTTCTGGGGTCTTTGACCGATATTCCAATGGAAGATGCGGTTATGGACAACGTATTTTGCATTGGTGTAGTCCACCATATTCCGGATATGGAAAAAGCACTGAGTGAAATTCTCCGGGTAATAAAACCCGGTGGTACTTTGGTATTGGGGGTTTATGCTGCAGGCACGGTTCAGGCAAGATTACGTGCCCTACATGATGGAGTTCCTGCAGGTATCATGCGCAAGGCTGTAAGAGGTTTGTCGCGAATTTTGATCTGGTTAAAAAACCGCAAAAACGGCCTGGGGTTCTGGGATGAGGATTGCAGCAAAAGAGTGGACGACTTGCTGATTACTCCAGTAGTTCGATATGTATCGACTGATGTGTATGCCAAGATGATTGATGCCCATGGCGGCAAGATCGTTTCACAGGACCGGATATCGCAAATGACCATTTTAAAAATATCGAAGACGTGAAAATTTCGGCGGATTCTTAATACGACAGGATGACAGGTAAGTTCAGAGTGCCGGTAGAAATTGGTGGGCTGAATGACACGTTCAAGGTTACATTAAATGAAAAAAAGACTCCTGAAAAAACTGATGTGCCCGAACTTTGGCACACGGGAATTTCATGTATTTGGTGTTGAGGTCGAACG
>JALTNS010000188.1 GCA_027000565.1 Rhizobiaceae bacterium
TTTCTATTGAGGGCAATCTGATATGGTCAATGCCATCAAACCGGATCGCCATGATACGGATATACTGATAATTGGCGCAGGCGGGGCCGGACTTTTTGCAGCTCTTCACGCGCACCAGTCAGCGCCGAAAAACACCAAAATTACCGTTGCGGTAAAAGGCTTGATCGGAAAATGTGGTTGCACCCGCATGGTTCAGGGCGGCTACAATGTGGCGATGGGCGGTGGCGACACGGTCGAACGCCACTTCATGGATACCATAATCGGTGGCAAGTGGCTGCCCAATCAGGACATGGCGTGGAAGCTCTGCGAACAGGCCGTTATCCGGGTGCGCGAATTGGAAAACGAAGTCGGCTGTTTTTTTGATCGTAATCCTGACGGCAGCCTGCATCAAAAGGCTTTTGCAGGCCAAACCGCTGACCGCACTGTCCACAAGGGTGATTTGACCGGTATCGAGATCATCAACCGGCTGATGGAACAGGTGCTTTCACGTCCAATTGAAAAACTTCAGGAACACCGGGCTATCGGGCTGATCCCCAACCGGGACGGTTCAGCATTGGCCGGCGTATTGTTTATCGACATGCGCAGCGGCGGGTTTCGCTTTGTGCGGGCAAAAGCCGTATTACTGGCAACTGGCGGCGGGCCGACCATGTATAAATACAACACACCTTCAGGTGATAAAACCATGGACGGATTGGCAATGGCCCTGCGTGCGGGATTGCCATTGCGGGATATGGAAATGGTGCAATTTCACCCAACCGGATTGCTGGCCGGAGATCATACCAAAATGACCGGCACGGTGCTGGAAGAAGGTTTGCGCGGTGCCGGCGGTCATCTGCTCAATGGCAGCGGCAACCGCTTCATGTTTGACTATGACCACAAGGGCGAGCGGGCAACCCGCGATGTGGTCAGCCGCGCTATCTATGATGAAATGCGCAAGAACAACGCATCGGTTAATGGCGGTGTATATATATCCATGGGGCATTTGGGGGCGGATAATGTTCGGCAAAAATTCAAGGGCATGGTGCGGCGCTGCGCCGATAGTGGTTTTGATTTGGCCAGCGGCAAGGTCGAGGTGGTGCCGACGGCCCACTATTTCATGGGTGGCATCATTGTTGACGCTGATACAAGAACCGAATTGCCCGGTCTTTATGTGGCCGGAGAAGACGCAGGCGGTGCCCATGGTTCCAACCGGCTGGGCGGCAACGGGGTTGCGAATTCAACCGTTTATGGCGGTATTGCCGGTGATGTCATGGGCAAGGATATTGCACATGTTTCAGTTTTGCCGGACGTGGATGAGGCGGTATTGGATACGGAAATCGAGCGAGCCTTGCATCCGCTTTCCTGCAAAGCCGGTGATGTGCACAAACTGCGGTCCGAACTTCAGGAATGCATGTGGGACAATGTGGGGGTAATCCGCACCAAAACGGGGATTGAGCGCGGTCTGGACCACATCGAAAAGATCAGCAACCAGCTCATGCAAACCGGCATTGCCGGTGATAATCTGGCGTTTAACCTCACCTGGCACGACTGGCTGAACTTGCGCTCGTTGTGTGATATATCGAAGATCATCGCCGGCGCGGGCTTAGCGCGAGACAATTCCCGCGGTGCGCATTTTCGTGAAGATTTTCAGGACAGCGGTGCGATGGAAGATTCCTATTTTACCGTTGCCCGCACAATCGACGATATGGTGAGAATCGAGCGTGAAGATGTTCGCTTTACCATCGTCAAGCCGGGCGAAACCATCTTGGGCGAAGGTGAACCGGAAACTCTGGTGGGAGAACCCTAATGATAGCAATTGACCTTATTCAGCAAACCGCCGAAGTGCTGATGGACAAGGCGGCGATTGAAATTCCGCAGGACTATCTTGACGGATTACAAAAGGCGGCCGAACTGGAAGATGGCGATCTTTCGTCATTTGTGTTGCAGGCAATGCTTGAAAACTATGAGGCGGCCAAGCAAGACCGACGCGCCATGTGTGGTGATACGGGAACGCCGCGCTGGTATGTCAAGATGGGTAATGAGGCACAGATTGAAGGCGGCCCGGTGGCTCTGGAGGCCGCCCTTCGCCGGGCCACCGCCAACTCGACAAATGGTGTGCCGCTTCGCCCCAACCGGGTGCACCCGCTGTGGCGCACGGATCACGACAACAATGTCGGCATTGGTGCACCGGAAATCGAATATGGCTACGAGCCGCAAGGTGAATGGCTGGACCTGATTACCGTGCACAAGGGCGGTCTGTTTGGTACAGACTATCGCATGTTGTTTCCCTCTGACGGGATTGAAGGCATCAAACGATTCTATCTTGACTGTCTTGTGGCTTTCGGGAAACGCGGCCTTGCCTGCCAACCGGCGATCATCGGAATCGGGCTTGGTGGTTGTAAGGACACATCCATGGTGCTCGGCAAACGGGCTGCATGCCTGCGCATTGTCGGTGATCGCAACTCTGATCCGAAAATTGCCGAGCTGGAAGACGAGTTCAAAGAGCTAGGCAATTCAATCGGCATGGGAGCGATGGGATTTGTCGGTAAATCCATGGTAATTGATTGCAATATCGAAGTTGGCTATTGCCATACGGGCGGTATGCAGATGAGCGTCCATGCCTTTTGCCTGTCATCGCGCCGCGCGGTTGCCCGCATCTTCAAGGATGGCAGGGTGGAATATCGAACCGACCCAAACTGGTTTACAGATTATCAACGCCGGGAGACAGTGGAATGGGAAACCCCAAAAGCCCACGCAGAATCCGCCTGAGCACCAATCCGACACCGCAAGCACTGGCGGAGTTGCGGCTTGGTGATATTGTCTATCTCGACGGTACCATCTACACTGCACGTGAGGGCGTTTATAAACGCGCGCTTGAGGACAATGCCAATATTCCAATGGAGCTTCCATCGGAAAGTGCGGCCAATTTTCACTGCTCGCCGGCCGCTGCTATTGGTGAAGACGGATCCTACAATATGGGCGCGGTAACCGCCACCGCCTCATTCCGGTTTTCGAAATGGATCGGCCCGTGGATGGAAAAATCCGGTGCCAAGCTGATCATCGGCAAGGGTGGCATGACCGTACAAGACTACAGGGATTATTTTGTTCCAAATGGTGCGATTTATCTGACAACTGTGGGCTATGGCACCGGCGCGCTTTTGGGTCGCGGGGTCAAGCGGGTGAAAACGGTTCACTGGAACAAGGAACTGGGGCTGGCTCAAGCCATGTGGGTGTTGGAGGTTGAAAATATGGGACCATTCATCGTCGAAAGCGATTTGGCCGGAAACAGCCTGTTTGAACGCGAAAACACAAAAATCTCCGCAAATCTCGACAAGGTTTATGAAGGCACCAAACCGGCCACATTGAAACGCTTTGGCGAAACCGACGACAAAAGCGATGAAATGATCGGGTAGATCAGGTTTATTCGCAAAAAAAACTGGCGGAAGATTTCTCCACCGCCAACCTTACTGGTTAAACCTGTTCTGGAATATCAACGGGGCGGCAAAGGCATCCACGATGGCACAGCCACAGCCGCGTGGGCGAACTGTGGCAGTTTTGCCGAAAGGTCCTGCATATTTTTAATGTCAGCGTCATTGAGCGATTTCTGGGTGATCAGCGTTGGTGGAATGATCACGCTTGCGCCCGGATTTTCACCGGCCAAAAGCATCGCAAGCGCCCGCACAGAAACCTCGCCTACAACCGCCGGGTTGGTGGCAGCCGTTGCAGCCCACGCACTGCCCGGTTCGCGCATGGCAGAAATATCGGCTGTTGATACGTCGGCCGAATAAATCTTGATCTGGCTGGTCAGACCAGCCTCGTCAACCGCAATTTTAACACCTTTGGCAAACTCGTCATAGGGCGCAAACATCACCGTAATATCCGGATTGGCCTGTAAAACCGAACGGGCCTGATTGGCGACCGAGTTAGCAATCGGGTTATCAAGGGTGCCAAATACCGCCTTTTCGTTGATGCCTGGATATTTGGCCTTGAACTTCATCCAGGTTTCGTCACGACGATCAAGCGGCGCGATGCCCGGCACATAAACATACCCGGCCTTGAAACTCTCGCCGTTATCCTTGATTGCTTGCTCAAGCGCCAGACGGGCGAGATCGCGGTCCGATTGTTCGACCTGTGGAACTTTAGGGTTTTTGACATTAACATCAAAGGCCACAACCTTGATGCCCGCATCAAGCGCCCGTTGCACCGCATCCTGCATGGACTCAGTCAAACCGTGCTGAACGATAATACCATCAACACCGAGCGCAATTGCCTGATCAACCATGTCTGCTTGCAGGGCGGCATCCTGGCGGCTGTCAAATACTCGAAGATCAACCCCAAGCGCTTTTGATTGTGCTTCAACACCGGAAAGATAGGCCTGGAAAAAATCGCCGGTGGAAAGATAACGCACCAGTGCGATTTTAACATCGCCCGGTTTATCAAACGGTGCAGGCATGGTTTGCGCCAGTGACGGGGCCGCAAAGCCTGTGGCCAGTGCCGCCAGCCCGCCAGCCAGTGACATAAATAATCGACGTGTAAGTTTCATTGTACTTCTCCCTTTCAATGGTCAATTCTGTGGTTCAGGTATGTCCGCCTCCGCGCCTTCCTGACAGCGCAAAAGTGAATACGAGGGCAATGACAAGCACCGCGCCTTTAACAAAGTCCTGGGTGTAATAGGGTGCGTTCATCATCGTCAGCCCCTGCAATAAAATGCCGACAAACAGCGCGCCAATGGCCGTGCCAAATGCATTTGGTTTGGCGGCCCCCAATACAGCAAATCCAATCAACGCAGCAGCGACAGAATCGAGTAACAGATTGTTGCCCGATGCGATATCACCGCGACCAAGCCGGGCGGAAAGCAGGATACCGCCGATCGAGGCAAGCACACCTGAAATCATATAGGCGATGATTTTGTAGCGATTGACATTGGTGCCGGCCAATGCTGCGGCGCGCTCATTGGAACCAATTGCATACATCAACCGCCCGTGGCGGGTGAGCTCAAGAAATATCCAAACCAGAATGGCAATCACAAGCAAAATCACCACCGAGACCGGGATCAGATTGTCGATGAAAAAATCAAACCGGTAGCGGCCAAGCGCCAGAAATGCCTTTGAAAAGGTACCATTGGCAACGGTGCCGTCGGGCAACCGCATGCCGGTAGCGATTGAGCGTCCTTCGGTTGGAATACGCTGCAATCCAATGAGTAAAAACATCATGCCAAGGGTTGCCAGTAAATCCGGCACCCGCATTTTTACAATCAGCAGCCCGTTGACCAGTCCGACTGCCGCCCCCATAATGAGACATAAAATTACCGCCACAAATGCATTGAGTTCCCATACTACCAGCACATAGGCCGACAACATCAGGGATGATGTGGCAACCGATCCGATTGACAAATCAAAACCGTCGACAACCAGGGTACAGGTTACACCCAGAGCCAGAATGCCGGTTATGGCAACCGACTGAAATATAAATACTGCGCTGTATGGACCGGCAAAACCTTCAGTATAAAGGCTGAAAAAAATCACCAGCCCCAGCATCAAGGC
>JALTNS010000189.1 GCA_027000565.1 Rhizobiaceae bacterium
GTTCGTGCCCTGCGTCTTGAAGATGTACGCTTTCCGCTTTGGTTCGTAACCGGTTGTGCTGGCCCGCCACATGGCATTCAGGTCGAACGCGACAAGCTGAACAAATATGGTCGCCCTCTGCTTGGTTGTACCATCAAGCCAAAACTCGGTCTTTCAGCCAAAAACTATGGTCGTGCATGTTATGAAGGCCTGCGTGGTGGACTTGATTTCACCAAGGATGATGAAAATGTCAACTCACAGCCGTTTATGCGCTGGCGTGACCGTTTTTTGTTCGTGCAGGAAGCCATCGACAAAGCTCAGGCTGAAACCGGCGAGGTCAAAGGTCACTACATGAATGTGACGGCACCCGATGTTGAGGAAATGTTCAAGCGGGCTGAATTTGCCAAAGAGCTTGGTACTCCGATTATCATGAGCGACTATCTCACGGTAGGTTGGGCCGCCCACAATTCACTATCCAAATGGTGCCGCGACAATGGCCTGTTGTTGCACGTCCACCGCGCCATGCACGGGGTTATCGACCGTCATCCCAAACACGGTATCAATTTCCGGGTTCTTGCAAAAATGCTGCGCCTTCTTGGTGGTGACCACCTCCATTCAGGTACGGTTGTAGGCAAGCTCGAAGGCGACCGTGCAGCAACCCTTGGCTGGGTTGATCTGATGCGTGACAAGTTCATCAAGGAAGATCGCGCTCGCGGTATATTCTTTGATCAGGATTGGGGGCAGATGCCTGGTGTGATGCCTGTTGCGTCCGGTGGTATCCACGTTTGGCACATGCCGGCGCTCGTCAACATCTTTGGTGATGACGCCTGTCTGCAGTTCGGTGGTGGTACACTCGGCCACCCATGGGGCAATGCAGCTGGTGCAGCTGCAAACCGTGTCGCACTTGAAGCTTGTGTTAAAGCTCGCAATGAAGGCCGCGAACTGGAAAAAGAAGGTAAGGATATCCTTACGACTGCAGCCAAGCATAGCGCTGAACTGAAAATCGCCATGGAAACATGGAAGGAAATCAAGTTCGAGTTCGATACCGTCGACAAGCTGGATGTGAGCCATCGCTAGTTTTCCGGTGGCCTTGGCCACCGGTCTAACCAGATAATCAAGGAATAATATTATGAGTGACGTACAAGACTATAATTCTCGTCTTTCCGACCCGAACAGCCGCAAGATGGAGACTTTTTCCTACCTGCCGCAACTGACTGAAGATGAATTGCGCAAACAGGTGGAATACATCGTATCCAAAGGATGGAATCCAGGAATCGAACACACCGAACCTGAACATTCCATGTCTAACTACTGGTATATGTGGAAACTTCCCATGTTTGGTGAAACTGATGTTGATGCAATTTTCGCAGAAATTGAACTTTGCAAAACTGCCAATCCGAATAATCATGTTCGGCTGATCGGTTATGACAACTTTGCACAATCGCAAGGTACAGCAATGGTTGTCCACCGGGCCAAAATCAATCTCTGAACAAAATAGCAGGAGCCGTTGTGTGCGGCTCCTGCATATCAATCGATAAGGTGAGTTTACAGATATGAGCGATGTTGACGCCAGCCAGTTTCTGGTGACTAAAGAACCTTATTATCGCGCGGTTTCAGATGAAATCGAGCGTTATGACGCCGCCTATGATGTGCGCATGCCGGTGATGTTGAAAGGCCCGACCGGCTGCGGGAAATCGCGGTTTGTTGAATACATGGCTTGGAAGCTGGAACGACCGTTGATTACGGTTGCCTGTAATGAAGACATGACAGCATCCGACCTGATCGGTCGGTTTTTACTCGATATCAACGGTACAAAATGGCAGGATGGCCCGCTGACCCAGGCCGCACGTATAGGTGCAATTTGTTATCTCGACGAAGTTGTTGAGGCCCGGCAGGATACGACCGTTGTCATTCATCCCTTGACCGACCACCGCCGCCAGTTGCCATTGGAAAAGAAAGGCGAACTGGTTGACGCGCACCCGGATTTTCAGATCGTTATCTCCTACAATCCCGGCTATCAGTCTTTGATGAAGGATTTGAAACAGTCAACAAAACAGCGCTTTGGTGCAATGTCTTTCGATTACCCTTCAACTGAAATCGAAAGCGAAATTATCGCCCATGAAGCAGGTATTAGACCGGAAATAGCTGATCGTTTGGTGCAGGTTGCCCAGCGTTCGCGCAACCTCAAGGGCCACGGGCTCGATGAGGGTATGTCGACCCGATTGCTGATTTATGCCGGCCAATTGATTACTAAAGGAATTGCTGCGCCTGCTGCCTGCCAGATGGCGCTTGTTGAGCCATTGACCGATGACCCCGACATGCGCGACACGCTTGAAGCGGCGGTCAAGACATTCTTCCCCGAGCAGCCGCTCTCTGCCGGTGAATAGCTACCATGAAAATCGATCTTGACGACTACCGTGAAGAATTGATCAAGGCAGCACCGGAACTTGCCGACACGCTTGATGGCATCTTTCAGGAGGCCATGCGAGTGATGTCAGTTCATGGTCTCAAAGACTATCTTGACGGTGCCCGCGCCATGATTTCACTTGGCAAGAGGCAGGAATTGCTGGTTGCCTATCTCGACGAGATGCCACAGGTGGTCAAGGAATGTGGTGAGGATATTGTTCGTGATGTTGTTGGCGCAGTCTTGAAGCTGGCCTCCATGGCTTCCGGTGAAGTACTGATCCTCATGCTTTCGACCTTGCCCGGCGCATCGCGCAGGTTGGGCGATCCTGACCTGTTGCGCGGCTATCTGGCACTGTTGCACCGGCTGGCAGCCAGGGCCCCGCGTGGTTTGCGCCCAATGTTCGGGGTTATCGAGGAACTGCTTGCAAAACTCACCCTTTCAGGCCTGCGCCGCTGGGTCGATTTTGGTGCCGATGCATATCGCCGTGATCTGCCCAAACAGGCTGACTATTTTGGTCTGGTCAGCGAGGATTCCCGTGCGGTGCTCAAGCAGGAACGTCGCGGTACACTGTTCATAGACAGTCAGCGGCGGCTCAATTTTTATTTGCGGGCATTTTGGGGGCGAAGTTTTTTCCTGCGCCCAAGCGCCAGTGATTATTCCGGATTCCGTCCGTTTATTGAAGAAGGTGCCTTGCACCTGCCGGACGCGGTGGATGATATCAATGGCGTTGCAGGCCTTGATCTGTACCGGGCCATGAGCGCCCATATGGCTGCTCATATTGCGCATTCAGGTGCCGGCTTGTCGGCTGAAGCCCTTAGCCCGGCGCAATTGTTTTTTGTCGGATTTATAGAAGACGCCCGGGTTGAATATTGCGCGATTGGGGAGTTTCCCGGCCTACGGCAATTATGGAAATCGCTGATACCGGAGTCACCGGCGCGAGCCTATGAACATGACACCATGCTATTGCTGGAAAAAGCGGCAGGGGCTCTTCTGGAACCAGGCCTGTCCACCGGCGATCTTGCGATTGATGCGCTGATTGAGCAGTTTCACATCAATATTGAGGCAAACAAAACGGAATCCATGTTTGCGTGGACCCTGGGGGTTGAATTATTTAATCTGTTGGCCGAGCGAAGGGCCGTTCCCTCGCTTCGCATTCTGGAAAGCCTCAAAATTCCCTACCGTGATGACAACCGGTATGTGTGGACTCTCGACAGTTTCGATTGGGATGATTCTGTGGCCTACATGCCGGCCGATAAGCAGGTTCGAAAAAATGTTGGCCTGATGGAAATGATCAACGAAGTCGAAGTTGAAACCGCCGGCGATGACGCCCAGGAAATATGGGTTTTATCCAGCGAGTTGTTTCCCTACGAAGATGAGGGTGTTTCGTATAACCAGATGGAAGGCAAAGAGCCCGTTTCCGATCCTTTTCACTATCCGGAATGGGACTACAAAGTGCAATTGCACCGACCGAGCTGGTCGACCGTTTATGAACGACGGCAGGGACGGGGCGAGGTCGAACTAATTGACAAGGTATTGAGCGAGCACAAGGGTGTTAGCCACCGTATCAAGCAGATTATCGACCGGTTGCGACCGCAAGGGGTATCGCGCCAACGTCGGCTCGAAGATGGCGATGAACTCGATATAAACGCAGCTGTTGATGCAATAATTATGACCCGGATTGGTATGCAGCCCGATACCCGCATCACCATGCGCAATGTGCTTAACCGACGTGATCTGGCTGTGGTTATATTGCTGGACCTTTCAGAATCGACCAATGAAGTCGTGCGTGGCAGCGAGCGAACCGTGCTTGAGCTTACCCGTGATGCCTCGGCACTGGTTGCCAGTGCGATCAATGGAATTGGTGATCCCTTTGCTATTCATGGATTTGCCTCCGACGGTCGTCACGACGTTCAATATTATCGGTTCAAGGATTTTGAGCAGCGCCTTGATGATGACGTCAAAAGCCGTATGGCTGGCATGAAAGGTGGCTTGTCGACCCGCATGGGAGCTGCCATGCGTCATGCCGGACTCCATTTGATGCAGCGCAGTGAAAAGCACAAACTGTTGCTGATAGTTACCGATGGAGAACCGGCCGATATCGACGAGCGCGATCCGCAATATTTGCGCATGGATGCCAAAAAGGCCACCCAGGAACTGGCACAAACCGGGGTTATGAGCTATTGCCTGACCCTTGACCCACAGGCCGACCGTTATGTTGAACGCATATTTGGGGCCAACAATTATACCATTGTTGATCAGGTGGAACGGTTGCCGGAAAAATTGCCGGCACTCTTCGCCAGCCTGACACGATAGCCATGAAGTTTCCAGTACAAGTTTACCCGCATTCCTGCACCAGATAAGGACCCGCCAATGTCGAATGATCTCATAATATCCCCCTCTATTCTTTCAGCCGATTTTGGCCGGCTGGCAGAAGAAATTGCTGCTGTCGACAAGATGGGAGCCGACTGGATTCACCTTGACGTGATGGATGGTCACTATGTTTCGAACATCACATTTGGCCCACCAATCGTGAAAGCCGTGCGCAAGGCATCCAACAAGATTTTTGACTGTCATTTGATGATTGAACCGGCAGACCCGTTCATTGCCGCATTTGCCGATGCGGGATGTGATTATATCACGGTCCATGCCGAGGCCTGCACTCATCTTCATGGCACGTTGCAAACCATCCATAATCTTGGTGTGAAGTCCGGTGTTGCAATTAATCCGGCAACCCCGGAAAGTGTAATTGAATATGTGCTCGATGATATTGATCAGGTGTTGATCATGAGCGTAAATCCGGGATTTGGCGGTCAAAAGTTCATTCCTGATGTGGTGGAAAAGATCCGCCGGGTTAAAGCGATGATTGGTGATCGGCCGATTGTGATTGAAATGGATGGCGGCATAACCCCGGAAACAGCGCCCCAGTGCGTGGAAGCCGGTGCAACCGCGCTTGTTGCCGGTTCAGCCATATTCAAGGGTGGTACACCAGAACATTACAAGGCCAATATGACGGCCATTCGTGATGCGTGTAAGTAGAAAATCATGTCAAAAACTACTCTGATCTTTGATCTTGATGGCACAATTGTGCATTCAGCGCCCGATCTTGCCAATGCGGTCAATCATGTTTTGG
>JALTNS010000190.1:0-4295 GCA_027000565.1 Rhizobiaceae bacterium
TTTCAGACCTGTTCTCAAATTGCCCAAGGCCCTGAAAATGATGAGAACGAACAACCAGCTTTTCCCCCGTTCTCGTTAGCAAACTCAATTGCCCCTGTCGTCCGTTGGTCGCAGCATATGCAATCAGGTTCACCCGTTTTATGTCGCCATAGGGAACCGTCATCACCACACCATCTTGTTCGAGATCAAGCCCGCTTTCCCCAAGAGAATAGGTGGTATGTTTAGCGCGCACACTGTTTCGCACACTGTGTGTCATTGTCACAATATGCTTCCTTTCATTGCCTCGAACAGGGCCGCTTATACCAAAGGGCGAATATTTTGACACATCTTTCCAGACAATATTGCCACCCGGCGGAATGTTCTCAACCACACAGCCGGAACCGGTACGAAAAAGGGCCGCCATCCCGTCAGGAATAACGACCCTTTGAAATTTGAAACCCTGTTAAAGTTATGGGCGCACGTAACTGTAGCCCTGCTCCTGCAATGTAACCAGCCGCACAACACCCGATTGCACCTGCACAGCCTCATCTATCAACGGAATTTCCTTGCCGGCTTTTTTGGCCATTTTTGCCCGTGTATTGCCACAAGCAGCAAATTGCAGATTGTCAATTTCGAGCGACATTTTGGCAATACGGTCGGCAACCGGTGAAGTATCGGACCGCAGCATATTGAGGCCCGGGCCATAAGCGACAACTTCGATGATCACCTTTTCACCGATGGAATCATAATATTTGCGGACATTCTGCACATTGTTCAAAACCAGATTCATGCGCTTTTTATCATTATCGTTCACATGAAATGCAATCTTGTGCACCACTTCCTGCGCGCTCACTTCTTGTGGTGCGATCGCAAAAAAAGTAAATGCCAGCGCGAATGCACTCAGCAGCCTAGTAAAATTTTCCATAGTTTTCCCTCCAGAATTATCAAAGCTGATTCCCCAGCCAAGATTTATTTTTATACAGAACAATTCTGCACTAACCGATCAATTTATCAAATCAATTTTGCAGGAGCCGAAGCCCCTGCAAACCATAACCAGTCTATTTTCCCGGAATGGGGCGCAAGGTCAGCTCTTCGGCCGTTGCTGTGACAAATCCATTCTTGGCATATATCGCCTGCGCTTCATCCGTTGCAAGATAAGCCAGGAACCTGCTGGCGTTGTCGCGATTGCGTCCGATGGTCAGCGCTCCGATGGCATAATTGACCTTTGATGCCTGATTATAGGGCGCTTCGATTTCCACCCTGTCGATTGGCCGACCCTGGGCTTTGGCGTAAGTAATCTCGGTGGTCCACACGATGCCCACATCCGCTTCACCATTTTCAATTCGGGTCGGTGTCTCGCGATGATGACGGGCAGTGAACCAGGTTTTGCCCTCAATCGCCCAGCATGATTTACACTGTGCACCGGCGGTCACTTTTTCCAGCAATCCAAGCTCTTTCAACATGGTTGAACCATAGAACTTGAATATCCCCTCGGTCAGCGGATTTGGGTGCGATTGTACAAGGTCGTCGCGGGCAAGATCCCGCACATTCTTGATATTTTTTGGATTACCCTTGGCAATCATCAGTTCAAGCTTGTTGTGGGTATAAACGATATAATCTTCCATCGTTCCCTTGGCCTTGAGTTTTTTCAAATGACCAAGGTTCACGCTGGCAAACAGATCAGGATTCATCGCCGTCTTTTGACCTTCGATCATTCCCTGCTTGAGTAGCTGGCCCTTGAGAATCTGACCCGGTGGAATTGTCTCCACATAGATCGTGGAAATATCGCTGTTCTTGGCCTGAAAATCCTGAATTAGCTCTTCCATTACCATGAACTGGTTACCGGCCAGATACATCACCAGTGATGCCGTATAGCTGTCGCCAATTTTTCCGTAGTCAATTATGCCGCCGGTTTTGAACGTGCGGTAGTCTTTCAACAGCTCATTGTCGCTGGCACCATAAGACGATCCGGCAGTAATGAGTGAAATCGCAACCGCGACTCCCAATGATTTTATAGATTTTAACATGATTGTCCTCCCAAACAATTTCGGTCAGGCAAATGCGTGGTGGGAACCATTTAAATAGATCGCATTCACACTGACCTTGATTGAAAGGCTATCGCGACCAGTGACGACAATACAGCTGGTGCGATTCAGGATTATTACCCGGGAAACACCCTAGGTTTGGGGTTATTCCGCCAGATTTTCCCGCTCTATTGCAATTCTCACCAGATCAGCCAGATTTTCTGCGTCGAGCTTTTTCATCAGGTGTTTGCGATGAAACTCCACTGTTTTAGGGCTGATATCCAGTTCACGGGCCACTTCCTTGTTGGTTTTGCCAGAAACCACATGGGTCAAGACCTCATTTTCGCGCGGTGTCAGGCGCAAAAATTGCTTTTGTTTTGCATTGGCCCGGCGTCTGGCAACAAACAGTTTTCCCGAGCCTTTTTGATAATATACCGCAAAACCGGCAATCAGCAGCATTACGACAACCACAGCAGCCAGCCAGTAAATGTTATTGACAGGCGCCTTTATTCCCGTTTTGCGCACCGCTTCCAGCAATTCCCGCACCCGACCGTCGTACATCGGAGTATTCCAGCCGCCATATCTGCCGGCCTGGGCCGCCTTGGTGTTCTCATCAATTTCAAACAGAACCTGAGCCACCTTTTTACGAAGATCGCTTGAAGTCGAAGCTGTCGATACAAAGGTCCATTCGGGAAACAATTCGGTTGAAAGCAACAGGTCAAATCCATCGATCGTCTGCGGGTTTATAACCCGGATATCTCCGGCAGAGATCCGCCCGTCGGCAATCATCGATTCAAGAATGCCGGTGCGAACCGTTCCCGCATCCTCATCACCATTGATGACAGCCAAAACAATTTCATCTTGCGGAAAACCGAGATACTTGATCGCGCCAAGATCACGCTCGGGCTCGATACCGTTGCGCTGCAGGGTGTAGGCCGCTGCCAGATATCCACCAAATGCATCGGGAGCAACTGCAGCAAACGACTTGCCTTTCAAGTCACCCAGGGTGCGAATATCACTGCGCGAAGCACGCACAAAAATCACCGCACCATATCTGTTGCCGGTCGTCGGTTTGCCTCTTCGGTCGGTTTTCAACGAAGCGACCTGGGTAAGTCTGAAATCATCGGAAATACCGTTGAAGTGTCCCGGATTGGTCAGCAGAAAATCAATCCTGCCGCCTTCCAGTGCCGCCTGCACACCTTCCAGCGACAGGGGCCGCAGTTTGAATTCGTAGCCCTCCAGTCGTTCGCCGAGATAGGCAATCGTCGGTTCCCATCGTGCCCTGGCAAAGCTGTCGCCCCGGTGCGCCAGCACACCAATTGTCACCACTTCCGCCGCTGAAGCAGTCAGCAATGTCACCAGCGATATCGCAATGACAAACAGACATCGCGAAATTTGCACGACCACAACGGTTCCCTTGCTTTGAATTGATTAAACCCTGCCCAATTTAGCGTGATCTGGCTGGGCCTGTCCAGTTTTCTTCCATATTGGCAAGCCGGACTGGCACCTGTTGCCGCGTTCGCCACAGGCCACCAACCGCATTGATGAACGGATCACAGGTGCCTTTAATTCGCCACAATTTGAAAAACTTGTGAATGAAAACAGCGTATATCAACCCTGTTTGGATAAGAATCCGTATCTGCTGTGAATATTATCAAAATTAATTTCTCAATTTGAATGATCAAAACATTACAAAAAATTTAGAAATAACAAGTTCTTACGTCTCCATGTTAGAAAATTGCCTAAATTTTGCACTTATTCAAAACTGACTTGGGGTAATATTTCCTTGATTTTCTCCACGTTATATATAAACATTCATCTAAACGAATAATAAAGTGGGAACTGAATGATTAAGGTGATGCGCTATTTTTTGGTAGCGTTGGCAGGGCTGTTTTATGCCCAGTCGGCGTCTGCGCAGGTCAGTATTGAGTATGGCGAGTATTTGTCTGCTGAATGTACTGCCTGTCATTTATTGTCGGGGAAAGAAAGCAATATACCGACAATAATAGACTGGGATCCGGAATCATTTATTGCAGTATTAACTGCCTATAAGAATAAAGAACTTGAGAACAAGGTCATGCAAAACATCGCAACCCGGCTTGGGGACGATGAAATGGCCTCTCTTGCGGCTTATTTTGCCACTATCAAACCAAAAGAAGAAAACGAATAACACCGGTTCGGTTGTTTCTCCACCTGCGTATCGGGTGAAGAAACAACCGAACCGGTGCCAGACGAACGAGCCTGTTTACAACTTCATCAACCCAATGGGAGGGAACCATGGTTAAACTATCA
>JALTNS010000190.1:4305-14822 GCA_027000565.1 Rhizobiaceae bacterium
TTGCAATCGGCGCACCAACCCTGTTGCAGGCTGCAACACCAAAAGTAGTGGTCATCGGCGGCGGTGCCGGCGGAGCAACGGCGGCCCGTTATGTGGCCAAAGGCTCAAAAGGCGCAATCGAGGTAACACTCATCGAGCCAACCAAGAAGTATTACACCTGCTTCTTTTCCAATCTTTATCTTGGTGGTGTCCGCGATTTTGAATCGATTGGCCACACCTATGAAAAGCTCGCTTACGACCACGGCATCAATGTTGTGCATGACTGGGCGGTGTCTGTTGATCGCGCCAAGAAAATGGTTGTGCTCTCGTCCGGTGCCATGGTGCCCTATGACCGCCTGATCGTATCGCCGGGTATTGATCTTAAATACGAAGCGCTTCCGGGTTATTCGATTGAGGCAACCAATGCCATGCCACACGCGTGGAAATCCGGCAGTCAGGTACAATTGCTGAAAGCCCAGGTCGAAAATATGAAAGAAGGTGGCACCTTTGTCATGGTACCTCCACCAAATCCTTTCCGTTGTCCTCCTGGACCATATGAGCGGGTATCGATGGTCGCCAAGATCTTCAAGGAGAAGAATCCAACAGCTAAAATCGTCATTCTCGACCAGAAAGAAAAGTTCTCAAAACAGGGTCTGTTCCAGGCCGGTTGGCAAACCCACTATGACGGCATGATCGAATGGCTTGCCCCGTCAGTTCATGGCGGTATCAAGAAAATTGATCACCGTGCGATGACCATCGAAACCGATCTTGATACCTTCAAGGCTGATGCGGCCTGTGTGGTTCCGGCCAACACCTCCGGCAAGATCGCTTCAATCGCCGGGTTGACCGACGATAGCGGCTGGTGCCCGATTGTACCGGCTACCATGCAGTCGAAAATGGACGAGAACATCCATGTCATTGGCGATTCATCAATTGCCAAATCAATGCCAAAATCCGGCTTCTCTGCCAACAGTCAGGCGAAAGTTGCAGCCGCTGCAGCACGCAGCGCCTTGACCGGCTCGAAGATGTTTGGCTCCAAGTTCGCCAATACCTGCTGGAGCCTGATCGCCGAAAACGACGGCGTCAAGGTTGGCGCGGCCTATGTTGCCGGCGACGAGAAAATCGACGTCACCAGCAAGTTCATCTCCAAAGGTAATGAGGATGAAGAAACCCGCAAGGCAACCTATGAAGAATCGGTTGGCTGGTATGACGCAATTTCCGCCGACATGTTTGGCTGATTTCTGTGGCCCGTACCGGGTAACATAATATAAGAAAAGGCCGCTCATTCGGCGGCCTTTTTTTTGTTTTGGAGGGCTTTAGACTGTTTCACGTTTATACGGAAACAGTCTGGCCGCTGAATGCGGCCCGGCGCCTGTGCGCCGCCCCCGCGGGGCCGTGCGCAGCACGAATGGCCGTGAGCGAATTATACGAGAGTGATTCCATCAAATGATGAGGCGCTCTAGTCTGCAGATGAACCTCAAAGTGATCCACCGCCCCTCCCAATGAACGACAGTTGTGCGAAAAAACAACTTTCCAGGCCAAGTTTGCCAGTTGTATTTCCCTGCCATAAGGAGGCGCACTGTAACGGTCAATCGCTCAAAACCTTGCGATCTACGGGAGTACTGACCGGCGCACGTGGCAAAAAGAATGCGGCCAGAAGGACAATTGATGCCGATACCGCAAGAGCTGTGAACTGGATGTCAAATCCGTATCCAGCACCATGCATGATTGAGATTATAGGAACAGTTGCCGATCCCATCCCCAGGGATAGGATATATTCCACTGAAACAGCCCGTGAACGAAGGCCGGATTTAACGTAACGGCTGAGCAGCCAGCTGGTGATTGGAATTTCTGCAAACATCATTGTCACCAGAACAAGAGCAAGCATCAGTGCTGTCCCGCCTGTTGCCAGCGAAAGACCGAGCAATAAAATGACCTGCCCGATTAACAGAAAGATCAAAATGGGTCGGGCGCCAAATCGGTCGAGAAGTTCTCCAACCGGAAGCTGGGCAAAGGCGGCAATTGCAAAGACGGCCCCGGTGGACGCGCCGATCCAGGTCAGCTCGCCTGCGGCTCCAGCCAGTCGTTCGTCAAAGAGTTTCGGCAGCGAGATCGTAACCGCATTAAAGACAATGCCGCCAAAAAGTGCCGCTATACAAATCACACCAAACACCACAAATTGCACCTGCCGGTTACTGACTGTCAGGGTTTCCTGCCTCGTCACAGGTTGCGCCCTTAGCGTTTTGCCCAAGCCCTGATAACGCCAGTACAGGACTGCACCAAGAATGATTGACACGACACCGGGCACGGCAAACGCGCTTTGCCAGCCGGTATGTTTTGCCAAAATGCCGGTAATCAGCGCCGCTGCGGCCAGGCCCATATTGCCAAAGATTCCATTTATCGCTAACGCACGCCCTGTACGTTTGCCGATATCCGTGACATGGGCCAGTCCGACCGGATGATAAAGCGATGTGAACAGACCCAGAAAACCTAGCCCGATCATCAGGGTCAAGGGCCCGGTTGACAGGGCGATCAACAGGCCTGATGCCCCACATCCAAAAAAGAACAGGATCATCAGCTTCATCCGCTCAACCCTGTCCCCCAGCCAGCCAGAGGGCAGCGTGCCGATTGCAAACATCGCGTAAAGCGGTGTTCCAAAAATCAATACCTGTGCATAGGTCATGCCCCATGCGGGTGCGATAGCCAGCGCTGCTGTGGGGAAAATAAGTAAAAAGAAGTGATCGAAGAAATGCGCCAGATTGGTGAACTGGAGCGATTCATTGCGCGACATGGATGAATTCCTGAATGGATTAGATGACTTGAATAATATCGAATTGACACATACTATCTGTCGACATAATGACGAATAATATCTCCAAAGTGCCAGAAATGATTGAAATCGAAGGCCTCGCGTCAAGCTACGATGCCGGAACGTTCATTGATGAGCATTCACATGCCGCCCATCAAATCGTTCACGCGATCAGTGGCGCTTTGCGTGTGCATGTTAGCGACGCGACGTGGTTCGTGCCGCCTGGCAGGGGGTTGTGGGTTCCCGCGCATATACTCCACTCCATCCGTTGCCTACACCGGGTGGAAATGCGGACCGTCTATCTGAGCGACAATCACCCGTGTGTTTTTATGAACGTAAAGGTAATTAATGTTTCGCCCCTGATGCGAGAGATACTGGTTCGGCTTTCAGAGGGCTGCGAAGATCGCCAAAACCCGCACCTAACATCGTTGTTGCTTGATGAAATAGCAACAATGGATGTGGAACAGTTCCGGTTGCCAGTCCCCAAGGATATTCGGATTGCACAGCTCATATCTTATCTGCTTGAAAATCCGACCAAACACACCTCTTTAGAGTATTGGGCAAAACATTTAGGCTTTTCCCAACGCAATTTGATCCGCCACATTCGTGCGGAGACAGGAATGTCGTATCGTCAACTCCGAAGGCAAACACGGGTGATGTTGGCAATTGAAAAACTGTCGGTCGGCCAATCTGTGACCAACGTTGCTTTGGATGTAGGCTTTGAAACAACAAGCGCATTTATCCATGCATTTCGTTTGATCACGGGAACAACGCCCAAAAAATTCATCCCTTGATGCCAGATTTGGAATCCAGAATTTTATGGGTACTTGTCGAACCACCTTCATTTGATGGTGCAAAAATCGTAATGGTCTCAAAATTGCCGCCTATCGGGCAAGCCAACGATGACCCATGATTTATAAAAGCCGCTCATTCGGGCGGCCTTTTTTGCTTGGCAAATGGTCTGCAGGTGATGCATGCAACACTTTGCACGCCATCCATTTAATATTGTGGTATTGTCACCGGAATACTGGTTCGGGCAGACCTTGCCTCAGCTGCGGGAAACCGGAAACCGATCACAAAGTTCCGCCACCTGGGCTGCACTTGTTTCGACCTGGGCAGCACTATTACCTGCCGCTTCTGCGTCCACCAGATCAGCGATTATTTGGCTCAGCAATTCAAATTCAACCTCTTTCATGGCCCGCGTCGTTGCAGCCGCAGTGCCAAGCCGCAAGCCGACCCATTCGGGCGGGCGCGGGCTGTCATTGGGAATGGCGTTCTTGTTGGAGGTGATATTCGCCTGCTCCAGAATCGCTTCAACCCGTTTTCCGGTTAATCCCTTCGAAGACAGGTCGAGCAATACGATATGGGTATCAGTACCGCCGGAAACGATGCGGATGCCGCGCCTGTTTAATCCCCTTGCCAGCACGGCTGCATTGGTCTTGACTTGCGCCGCATAGGTTTTGAACTCATCATTCAACGCTTCGCCGAGACAAACCGCCTTGGCGGCAATAACCTGAGTGTGGATTGAACCCTGAACGCCCGGAAAAACCGCTGATTGCAACCGTTTCATCCAGTCTTGACGATTGCACAGGATCAACCCGCCACGTGGCCCGCGCAGGGTTTTGGTTGTCGTACAGGTGACAATATCCGCATGGGGAAAGGGTGATGGATGGACGCCTGCGGCCACAAGACCGGCAATATGCGCCATATCCACATGAAACAGTGCACCGGTTTTTTTTGCAATGGTTCCCATCCGCTCGAAATCGATTTCACGCGGATAGGCAGAGCCACCGGCAATCAACAGCCTGGGCTTTATCTCGGCTGCCAGTCTTTCCACCTCACCATAGTCAATTACTTCCGATTGCGGGTTGACGCCGTAATGATGCGCATCAAACCAGCGGCCGGAAAGATTGGCTTTCAACCCGTGGGAAAGGTGCCCGCCGGAAGCAAGATCAAGCGACAACACCTTGTCGCCGGGAGCAAGCAGCAGGAAAAACACCGCAAGATTGGCCTGGCTACCGGAAGGGGGCGGAACATTGACATAGTCGCAGCCAAAAAGCTCTTTGGCCCGGTCAATCGCCGCCTGCTCGATAATATCGACATAATGACCGCCCGCATGGAAGCGGTTGCCGGGATAGCCCTCAAGCGTTTTGTTGGTGATCTCGTGGCCCAGCGCATCGAGAACCGCGCGGCTGACAATAGTTTCCGAGGCTATGAGTTCGATTTGATCCTGTTGGCGTGCCCTTTCATTTTTCAGGGCTCTGGCCACCAGTGGATCTATTTCAACCAGCGATGTTTGAAAATGCGATGACAACTTGGTTCTCCTCCCGGTTGCGTCAAATGCCGACCTTATGCGACAATGGTGTCAACTGATTGGTACTCAAGTCAGCGCAGTTCGACAAGTCGAACCAGAAAGATTACCGGTGAAAACGCCTTACTCGGCAGCTTTGGCGGTTTCCGGCATCGGCAGGTCTTTGCATTCCTTGAACACCCGGGCCGTGCAATTTTCGCAGCGGCCCTGCATCCGCAATAAACGGGTCAATTTGATAATCGCTTCTTTTTTGTCATCAAAAAAGTGCGCATTGCCAATGCCGTTGATCAGGTGGGTTTTTGATATCGATTCATAAACCGCCGGCTTGATACCGGCAAAATACAATCCGCCGCCCATCGCATCCAGCCGCTCGGCCTCGTGCAACAGCATTTCGGTGCCTGCCAGGTCGATCAGATTGATGCCCTCGGCGATGATCAAAATATCGTAGATTTTATCCTGCTTGGTGATCTTGTGGATCTTCGATTGAATATGATTGAGCGAGCCAAAATAGATCGACATATCAACCCGGATAATTTTCAACTGCGGACATTGCACCGCCGGTTTGGTTGAGACATCAACCAGCGCATGTTTGTGATAACGCGGGTCGATGTCCGGTGCCAGCACCACAATATCAGGCGTGGAGGTGCGCGCCAGAAATATCACCAGTGACAGGAACACACCCAGATAAATGGCAAATTCAAGTTCGAGAAACAGGGTGCCGAAAAAGGTGGTGAGCAAAATGGCGGATTCAGTTTTACTCGATTCAAGCACATGTTTGATCTGCCCCTGATCGATCAGACTATAGGCAACAAGCATGATGACACCGGCCATTGCCGCCACCGGAATATAACGCGAATAGGGTGCAATCAACACCACGATCAACATCAGTATCAGCGCTGCAAAAATACCGGACATCGGGGTTTTTGCGCCAGCCGCATAGTTGATGCCGGAACGGGTGAACGAACCGGAACCGGCATAACTTGAAAAAAAGCTGCCAACAATGTTGGAAAGGCCCTGGCCGATAAATTCCTGATTACCATTGATCCGCTGATGCGATTTGGTTGCGATCGAGCGACTGATCGATACCGCTTCAATGAGACCCAGCAAGGCAACCGCAAAGGCCTCAGGTGCCAGTTGGCGGATCGTTGTATAGGAAAAATCAGGCACTGATGGCGGTGGCAACCGTCCTGGAATTGCACCTACAAATGTAATGCCGTGATCCTGACTGCTGAGCGAGGCGGCAATCACCCCGCCGGTAATCAACGCGATCAATAGATGCGGCAATGACGGATAAAACCGTTTGACCAGAATGGCGGTTGCTAAAGTGGCAACCGCCACCATCAGAATATAAATATTGGTATCACCAATACCACGCCAGACATCAATCCAGGTATCGATGAACGACTCGCCGCGTGGAACGTAGATACCGAGAATATTCTTGATCTGTGATGTGGCGATGAGAATAGCCGCACCGGCAGTAAAACCGACCACCACTGTGTGGGAAACAAAATTGACCAGATGGCCCATTCGAGCCACACCGAGGGCAAATTGATAGACACCCGCAAGGAAAGTCATGGTCAGGGCCAGATTGACAAATTCCGGCGAACCCGGCACCGCATATTTGCTGACGGCAGAAAAGATAACAATCGAAATGGCAGTGGTCGGACCGGATATCAAATGCAGTGACGAACCAAATAGTGCGGCCACAATCGGCGTAATCATTGCCGTATAAAGTCCGTATTCAGGCGGCAGGCCGGCAATAACCGCAAAGGCAACCCCTTGCGGCAATACAATCACCGCGCCGGTAAACCCGGCGATCAGATCAGCCTTGAGGGTGGTACGGTTAACACTCCCAATCCACGCAAGGAATGGAAATATACGTTCAACTTTCAGCGACATGGACTATTCCAACGATATAGGAAACGCCGGCGCGAAGAATGGCAGCAGAAAATCTGATGTCGTTGGATGTGCCGGTGGTGATGGTATTTATTCTGATATACCTTGTTGCGCTATGAGACAAGTTGTCCAATAGTCCTGATCGTCATTTCATTCCCGCCACAATTGAAGGCACGCTTCCCATGCCCGGGCCTGGCACTAATTTCCGCAACATCGTCTGGCCGTTTGCCATAGCCGAGACAATATTGTGGGCTGCCAGTTATTATGCCTTCCCGGCGTTCCTGCTCGAATGGGAGCGCGATCTCGGCTGGTCCAAAACCGCACTGGTCTCCGCCTTTACAACAGCGCTGGTGCTTTCGGCTGTGTGCGCGCCACTGGTCGGTCGGCTGATCGATCGCGGCCACGCCAGGGCGGTGTTCACCACAAGCGTGATGGCTTCGATAATTTTGCTGTTATTGTTGTCCCGTATCACCGAATACTGGCAGTTTTTTGCAATCTGGATGGGGCTGGGCATTGCCATGTCCGGCATGTTGTATGAGGCATGTTTCACGGTTCTGACCCGTTCACTTGGGACAGGTGCAAAACAGGCAATTACCGTTGTTACCTTAATAGCCGGGCTTGCCGGAACACTTTCTTTCCCTGCCGCACACGCGTTAAGCGCGGCCATTGGCTGGCGTGATGCCATTCAGGTATTTGCCGCGGCAGTAGCGCTCGTTGCCCTGCCACTGGTCTGGATCGGCTGTCGCCATATCGATCACCACCATTCAACGCTTCCGGTCGAACAACCCTCCAGATCAGGTGCTGCCCGTGCGGCCCTGCGTTCACCCGGTTTCTGGTTGCTGGCGCTGGCATTTACCACCCTTGCAATTAACCATGGAGCGATCATTCCGCATCTTTTACCGATACTGGCCGATCGCCAGATTGATCCGAATACAGCAGTGTTTGCCGCCTCAATGATTGGCCCGATGCAGGTTACCGGCCGGTTGGCGATGATGGTTAGCGAAAAACACGTTTCAGTTTTTGCCATTGGCCTTGCGTGTTTTATCGCCATGAGCATTGCCTCGCTGGCACTGATGTTTTCAGGAGATATAGCAGGGTTATTGATTCTGTTTGTCATTCTTCAAGGCGCCAGCAACGGTATTGCCACAATTGTCCGCCCGGTTATCGTTGCCGAAATTATGGGCAAGGCCAATTATGGAACTGTTGCCGGCATGATCGCCACACCGTTTTTGCTCGGGTTTGCATTTGGTCCAACGATTGCCGCTCTTGTGTGGAGCGGAAGCGGTTATGACACAGTTCTATTACTGACATTCGGCACAACAATGCTCGGCATGATCGCGTTGCTCGCGGCCAAAAAATATTCCTGACGATTGGCAGTTCCCTATTTCGGGATATACCGCTTAATGATGGTGACGAGGCCAACCCCGCCAAATACCAGCACCAGCAATGTAACAATTGCACCGGCACCCATGCCCGAGAAGCTGCTCATCAGTCCTTCCGCATCGTTCATGGTCGATCTCCTGCGAATTTGGGCATCAATTACCTGATGCCTCGGTGATAATATCGGTCAGCAACTTGTTGACAGCTTTCAGCGCCTTGATTGAAGCCTCGCTGCCAACTTCATCTATCTTGCGATAGCCAATGTGGACTTTGCCCGGTTCATCAACGCGCTGATATACATAAATCATATAGGGACAATAGGCGATATTGGCCGGATCAGCGGCCATTGTGGCGCGCGACAACACCGCAGAACAGAACTGAAATTGCTGACCGGTTGTATATATCTGCTTGGAGCCGGGGACCACATCGGCGGTCCGTTGCAACATGCTGCTGACATTGGAAATATTGTCAATTTTTAACCCCTGGGACACGATAGCATCTTCAAGGTCGAAGCGCACATCGTCATATTCACCCTCTACAATGAATTCCTTCACCGGGATCGATTGTCCAAAAACCGGACCCATAAACACAGCTATCAGGCCGATACTTCCAAGAACATTGATCAAATATCTCATTGCAGAAAACTCCCCTCCTTGCACAGTTCACCAAATTTTGTCTGTCTGATTATTCACGATTTTTTACAAAATAGCCAATGTTGTATATAGTTTAAACCAATAACAGATAAGAGCTGGCCCAATCAGCCTCTATTCAGAAATGGAGGAAACAATGATTAATCGTCGAAATCTGCTGGCGAAATCGGCCGCAGCAGCGACCGTCGTCGCGCCACTTTTGATGTCATCACAATCACTTGAAGCGGCGCAAAATGCCGAGGTTGAGATTGGTGACAACGGGTTACACATACAAAAATGGTTTCTGGAATCATTTATGGACCTTGCCGAAGACCGAAGCGAGGCCGCCGCCAAAGGGAAGTCTCTGGCATTGATTTTCGAACAGCGCGGATGCCCCTATTGTGCTGAAATGCACCGGGTCAACTTTGCCCGCAAAGAGATTGTAGACTTCATCACCGCCAATTTTGAAGTGCTGCAACTTGATCTGTGGGGATCGCGCGAGGTGACCGACTTTGATGGAACGGTGATGGAAGAAAGACAACTGGCACGCAAGTGGCGGGTCAATTTCACTCCGACAATCGTCTTCATCAAATATGGGGACGATGATACTGACCCGCTCGATCTGGAAGTTTCGCGTATGCCGGGATATTTCAAACCCTATCACTTCCTGTCGATGTTCGAATATGTCCAGCAACGCAAATTTGAGCAACAACCGTTCCAGCGTTTTCTGCTGGCCAAACTCGAAACCCTCAAAGCCCAGGGCATCAACCCGGACATCTGGTAGAACTCTGCTGATTGCAACTTTGCCCCGGGCCAGTTGTGGGTGCATGGTTTTAGTCAAATTTAATCAAATTGTGCCACAACCGGCGGATGAACCGTCATGCTCGCTCACAGATGCCTGTCAAAGAGAGGACAAGCCGACAGCTTGTCCTGCTGGTAATATTTGTGCTGCTTTCAACGCTGAGCTTTGCCGGATTTGCCTATGACACATCCAAACTGTCAACTATTCAGGAACAACTGGACCGTGCGACACGCATTTCCGTCCTTGCTATTGCCAGATACACCGAATTGAACGATCAGGACCGCAATCAACTAGCCACCCAGATTGTCGACCTGCTTGCCAAGGGCACTGACACAAGTACGTCAGTGGAAATCCGCAACAATCAGCCGTTTGTCACCGCACAGGCTGGTTTCGAACCGACATTTGTTCAGTATTTTGGCCTGGCACCGACCCGGGCAACCTCAAAAAGTACCGGCACATCAACACTCTCACGCGAAGATGCAGGCCGTGGCTTGTCGCAGTTTCTGCAGTCGATGGACGGTAATGTATTGGCCAAGGATCTGGCTGTGCTGCTGCTTCGATTTCGAGGGATAAACGCTGCTGTTGATATAAAACTGCCCGGGGCTTCGAAAACAAATCAATCTGCAACGGATTCAGAACCAGAAATTTCAGTTGATCCGGAATTGGAACCCGAATACTCAGTCAACGGCTTGCAACCATCGTACAGGAAAA
>JALTNS010000190.1:14832-19165 GCA_027000565.1 Rhizobiaceae bacterium
AATCGAACTGGCGGTTCAGTTTCTCCACCCATTGCAGCGCCGACAAACAGACAGATTGGCGATGGTGACAGCCAAACATCACCCGCCACGCAAAAACCGGCGCAGCAATTGACTGCCAGACCTGGGGTCGCGGTAAGCTCTTCGAGCGGAACAAACGCGTTAATGAAAACAAACCGGCCAGGACAGCGGGCAAAAAATCAATCTGCAATCAACACACCGGAAGATAAACCGGTATCAATTGCGAACTCCCGTCCAAAACCGCGCACAACCGAGAAAACGAATATAAACCTGGAGCAGGAATCCGGGTATGGGAAAATTTTTGGCAACAAACCGGCAAAATATGCAAAGCCCAAAACCCGGACTAAGGTCAATATCGGTAAAATGATATCCAAAAGCAGAAAATATTCCCCCGAAACCGGAAAACGTTCCAGCTTTAACCTGCTCGAAGTACTAGAAAGAAACAGGAAACGAAAACCTGTCTACAACAATTCCAAATTCGATTGGTCGGCATTGTGGCGCTACCTTCAAACGACCTACAACACGGCCCCTTCTGCTGCACGCAACTCGGTTTCAACACCCACTGGTCCGGCTCAGATCAGAGCAATCACCACTGAACTGGCATTTCTGTTTTTGCTGATTGTGAATGTCGTTTTATGGGTCATGACCTATCTCAGTTTTCGCAAAACCCGTCCGAAAACCGAACACGATAACTTCAATTCGCGTTTGCAATATATCATTGCAGATTAAACCCATTGTAAAGTGAAAAGAGTCACATCCAAACGGACATTGAAATGCTCTAATGGCAACCGAATGCTGGAAATGCCAATTCCAACCGGAGCGCAAACATGTCAAATATCGCCGGCAAGGCCTATGCGATGAATGTGATTACGCCAATTAAACCGGCGAAAACCTGGATCACCCGTTTTCTGTTCATGATGTCGCGGTCAATTCCATCGACCTTGCAAGGCCTGTTGGGGCTTTCGATTATTCACTTCGCCCGGTGGGTGGTCATAAAACGCGACCAATGGCCGGACATGGGAGAAATCGCGCCGCAAAAACTGAACAATGATTATATGTTGTTCTGTAGTAATTTTAACGGCACCTGGGATCAATATATCGACGCGTTTTCCGATGGCATTCCCTCCGGGCTGGACCTGTTGTGGTACACTTCGACCAAATATCCCCACTCCATTCCGATTACCACATTCAAGCGTTACATCACCCACAATCAGTTGACGACTGACTATTATTACAACGCCACACCGGGAGCAGCACAGCGCGACATCAAATCCGCCCTGCGGGTACGGACCGCATTGCTGGAGCTTGAAACACTGCACGGCAAACTTGGCCCCGACGCGTTTCAGAAAGAATACAATAAAAGGCTGCTGGCCTTGCAGAACTCTTTGCCGTCTGCCGGATTTGCACCGGTTGCCAGCCTCGATTCAGATGCCGCCAGCCGCAACCGCATCCGGTTTGTTGATTATTGGGAAAAGCAAACCGGCGTTCGTATTGACTAACCGGCGAATGACAGCCGGCCTGCGGGCAATTTTATGCAAAAGGATTGAACCATGCCAAATCTTGATAGCGGTCGATATTTTTTAACCGTCCTGCTGCCCATCAAGGATGGACCATTTGTTGAAAAAGCCGGCATGAACCTGTCACCGGTTCAGGCCATACGCGATACCCTTTCGGTGTGGGCCACAGCCCGGCAAAGCCCCGCAACCTATTCCACTGAACCGGACATTGCTGACAAGGCAGACAATATTCACCATCAGCGAAACAGTCTCTTTGCAAAAAACCTCAAAACCCATTTCACCCGGATTTTTGTCATAAACAATGCGGTTTACAATGGCCGTATCAGCACGGATACGCTGGTTGATCTTGTTGTGGATCCGATCAAGAAATTTTTTGGCCTGAAATCAACCAATGTCATCATTCCGCAGGAATTTGATCAGCTCAACACCCCCTATCTCGCCTATGTTGCCGAGATCGATGCAGCAATGGGGGAAGAATTTGAACTCGATGATTATTTGAAGGAATTGTGGACACAATCGTCGAAAAAGCTCAGCCATCTATTCCAGCATTGTTATGGTTTTGACAAAGTGAAAAATGCCGGTGACTTTTGCCAGTTCATGCGCAAGGGCCAAGTTGAAACCGTTATGCCGTTTAACGATTATTGGCAGACACCACCGCCACTGAAAAATATTCTGAAAACAGTTTATGTCGTCCCACCCATTACGGTTATTATTCTCGGGCTGGCTGCCAGCTATTTACTTTCCTGGTGGTGGTTGCCGATAACCCTTGTCGGTTTTTTGTTTGCCACCTGGGCCATGATCATGATCTACGGTGCCAAACCCTTCCCCATGGCCCCGGATTCAGACCTCCGCTCCGTATTGAAGTCATTGTATCTGCAGCAGAACATGATCGACTTTGCAATCACCGCTCAGGGCGTAGATGCCGAAGAACTGCACCGGCGGTTTGGTGAGTTTTTGGCTGAGCACAAACCATCCGACATAGAAAACAACACCCAGTTGCCCGGCACCATTCGCGCTTAAAAAACGCACCGGAGGAGAATAATAATGAGCAAAGAACTTGATCTTGCTGATATTCAGGGCAACGTCATTCGGGCCTATGGCCGGTTTGGATATCCGCAAGCCCGCTATTTTTTTCTCAACATACAAAATGCTGCTGCAGGCAGACAATTCATCAATGCCCTATTCCCCCATGTTACTTCGGCCATTCGATGGAAGTCACCCGTTCCCGGCCAGGATTATCCCGGCGAAGAACGTATTGACCGCCCGGATGTCACCTTGAATATCGGGTTCAGTTATGCGGGGCTCGAAGCGCTGGAACTGCCGACCAGAACCCTGAAAGCCATGCCATCAGAATTTATCGACGGAATGAAAAAACGCTCTTATATTCTCAGCGATGTGGGCATAAACGGGCATAATAACTGGGACGATATCTGGAAAAACAACCACGGCACCAACAGGGTGCATATCTGGATATCAATGAATGCCCTGGTCGATTTCGAGCAGCTGCAAGACGGCAAGTTCAAGATGAAAGGCGACCTCGCGGCCCGCACCAAATGGCTTGAAAAATTAATAGCTCAATTTACCTATAAAGATGAAGATGGCAAAACCAGACCGGGTATCAAGATACTGTCCGGCCACGGCAAAGAAGGTACCAGTTTTCAGCAGGCCGCTGCCCTGATCAAAAACCGGGATGGCCGCGATGAAATTTCAGCCGAAGAACATTTCGGTTTTCGTGATGGCATTGGCGATCCGGTGTTCGAAGGCCAGTTCACCAAAACTGTTGAGCAGACCCGGGTCAAGGGCCGCGGCAAAATCATGCCGAATGGCAGTTGGGCGCCGCTTGAGACCGGCGAGTTTTTGCTGGGCCATCCAGACGAATCCCAGGAACTGCCGGTCGATTTTTTGCCGCCGGAAATTTCCCGTAACGGTACATTTATGGCCTACCGCAAATTGCATGAAAATGTGGCCGGTTTTGAAACTTATATCGCAACCACCGCCAAGGTGTTTGCCCGCGTCATGGGCATGGATGAGGCTGAGGCCGCAGAAACTCTGAAAGCCAAAATGATCGGACGCTGGAGTGACGGCACCCCGCTGGTAAAGGCTGATACCGAAGCCAGGCGCAAACAATTTCGCGAAGCCTATGAACGCGATTTGAAGCTGGCCAAAGACGGCTATCAGGCCGCGATGCTGGCAAAAGACGAAGAAAAGGCCGCCATATATGGCGCCCAAATAAGCGAAATCAAACAACGCGAGACTGATTTCAAATATGCCGATGATTTTGGCGGGATAAAATGCCCCTACGCCTCACACCTGCGCCGCGGCAATGCCCGCGACATGCTGGACCCGCAAGTGGCACTCGGGCCCGATGCCAGTGGTAAGGTTCCGCAGGCTGGCAATGGCTCGGCGCTCAACAAACGTCGCAGAATCCTGCGCCGCGGCCTGCCCTATGGCAGCGCCAAAAAGGGTGCTAAAAAATCCGACGACGATCAAGGAATTATCTTCATGGCGGTTTGCGCCAGTCTGTTTCGGCAGTTTGAGTTTCTGCAACAGCAATGGATGCAGTATGGCCTTGATTTTCAGGCCGGAAACGACACCTGTCCGGTAATTGGCCACCGGGACGAAAATTTCCCGACCAAATTTGTAATCCCTTCAGATCCACAGGGCGACAAACCCCCATTTATCTGCAGCGATATTCCACCCCTTGTCACAACCAAGGGTGGTGAGTATTTTTTCATTCCGGGCATGACCGCGCTGCGCATGATCGCCATGGGAATTGTTGATCCAACCTGAAGGTGCCA